>JAAEPA010000193.1 GCA_024222475.1 Gammaproteobacteria bacterium
AAGGCCGGGACATATCAAAGCGCCTCAACAAGGTAACACGCAAATTTGAATCAAAACTCGAAACACGTCGTCAGGCCGGCCTGCAACTGCGCAAGGAGCTCATCGAGCAAATCAAGCGACTGTCAGAAACCGAGCTGGGCGAGGCCATAGCGCAGACCAAGCGAGCGCAAAGCGAATGGAACAAAGTCATCGTGCGTTCAAGCAGAAAGACGGAACAAGAACTGTGGAAGGCGTTTCGCGGCGCATGTGATCAGATCTTCGAGCGCCGAAATGTTAAGCAACAGGCAAAAAACCGGGCCCAGGAAGAACATCTCGCACACAAGGTAGAACGGTGCGAGAATCTGGAAAAACTCACCCGAGACCTTACCCAGGACAACCTGGAACAGACATCGCATCAAATCGAGCACCTGAAGACGGAATGGCAGCAATTCATAGAACTGCCTAGAGTGGAGCATAAAGGACTGGAACAACGCTTTGAAGAGGCGCTCAAGGCGTATAGTCTAAAAAAAGATACCATAAAAAATCACCAGACACGGGTGTTGTGGAATGCCTTGCGGGAACGGGGGCGACTGTGTGCCCGGCTGGAAGCGCAACTCGAGCGTCCTGCGACCTCCCCCGAGGATCTCAAGGATATTAAAACGGACTGGCAGACTCAGCCCGAACTGGAAACGAACCGAGTCAGCGAAGTGAAAACCCGGTTTGAAACCTCCCTCTCCGCCATCGAAGGCGATGCCCCCACTGCTGAGCATACCGCCCGGAATTTACGTGAAAATGCCGGGCAAAAACGTCGTCAATGTCTCGAAATGGAGGTCCGAGCCGGGATGGAATCACCACCTGAAGATGCCGAACAGCGTATGCAGCTCAAAGTAAGCAAACTCTCCGAACGCTTCGACGGCCAGGACGCCAAGTCATTGAAGAACAGCCATGAAATGATCTTGAGCACGCAACAACAGTGGATTGCCTCCGGAATGTTACCCGCGGATGAGATGCGAGCACTTGAACAGCGCTTCACCGCCGCAGCAGAGGCACTGCTCGGCGGGGATAGTCAGACAGAGCCGTAACCATACAACCAACGGGTCGTGCTCTGATGGACATTCCTGACCGAATGCACGGCCCCCTTGGGGATGAAAACCTCGTCTCCCGGCTCGACAATCCAACTCTTTTTCTCGATGGTCATCTCCAGCACACCTTCCACTACCGTTACCAATTCATTGGTGGTGTGCACGAAGTCGTTCCACTGTTGGCCCGGCGGATCGACGAACAGCTCACAAGAATAGCCCCGGTCCCTCCAATCCCGTTGGACAACCGCCCGGTTCAGGGGTTGTGAAAATTTGTGCCTAGTGACTTGCCCCATAGAATCAATCGGATTGATGCAAAACCTCCCCGGCCTCGTTTTCTACTGTAACCGCCAGCGGAATACCCTGCCTAATGCTGGCCGAGACAACGCAGAAATCCTCGAACAGAGTAAGACATCTTTTCAACCTGGCGGACTGCTCTATACCCGCAGCCACGGACAACTTCACCTCCATGCCACCGACACGCAACCGACCCTTTTCATTACGCACCAGTTTGCAGATGGCCGAGGTCTTCATACTCTGAGGCGGAACCTCAGACTTGCTGACACAAAACATCAGACTGGCGCTCAAACAATTCGCCGCCGCCGCGGCCAGCATCCGCGAGGCATTGGGACCGGCCCGCCGCCCTAGGGGTGCAGGTTCATCCATGAGCACATCATCCGCGCTGCCCCAGTCGAACTTGACCTTGAATTCATAGTCTTCGAGGTGCTCAAGATGAATGGTAAAACGACCTTCTTCGGACATGGTAACTCCCCCTTATTATTTTATTGGTAATCAGGTACGCCAATCTGTCTCACTCTTTGACGGCATATCGGCCCGCTCATACTCGGCGATCACCTGGGCCCCTAAGAGCAGAATGATAGCACCTATCTCGAAGCTAAGTAGAATGATAATCGCCGATGCGAATGAGCCATAGATGACATTTACCAAGGAAAGCGTCGAAAAATACCATAACAGGAAGTGACGGGTCAGCTCCCACAACAGCATCACCGTCAACCCACCGATGAAGGCGTGCCCCAAGGCCATTCTTCCCACAGGCATCAGCAGATACAGCAGGCTGAACAATAGCGTCTCCCCAAACAGACCGAGGACATAGATTGCCATCGCCGGAACTGCGTTTATCGAAAAAGTATAACCGAGAAGCTCCAAGGGTTGATCGGCTGCCGCGAACAATGTCGTTTTTATAACGCTGACAAGAAACAAGCCCAACGCCAGGATGAGGATATAACAGAACGGCAAGATTGCCGAAATCAGAAAATGACGCCGATGGATCGCCACACGATGCTTGAATATCACCGATATGGCATTCTCAAAGACCGTAAAAGCCAGGGAACTAAAAAATAGCAGGATCGCCAATCCGACGATACCGATCACTCTCCACTCCTGCAGGATAACCGAAATCTGCGTCGTCAAGGCCTCGGATTCACCCGGCGCCACGAGTTCCAGATAGGTTCGAGTGGTCTCCAGCAAGGTATGCTGATCGACTATCTTAGACAACGCTACCAGGATCAAGGCAAAGACAGGCACGATGGACAGCAAGGTATAATAGGCCACCGCGCCCGACAGCAAAAATCCCTGGTTGGCGCGAAAACCTACTATGACCCGCATTACAAACCCCAACGGGTCCAGAGCTACCGCCATGAGCCTGGGTGAATTTTTCAAACCCATCGTTTAGTTCAACCTATTTTCCAAGACAAGCTCGCCTTGTTCTATGCCGAGCTCGTCGAACTCTACACTCCTGAAAGTCCACCCTTCATGCTATGACCGTATTCGAGACCAATCTCATATGGAATGCGGATGAAATAACTTCTCTAACTGGCGCCGCATGATCGTTCGTATTCAAGGCGCGATAACAGGCGCATAGCCTAGCTATGTCACTGTTATCGTAACGCCGAAGACGGAGGATAAGGCAAGCCAGATAGGGAAGTTATTTCGGTAGCATTCCTATTGGTCCGAATCACCTATTCACAACTCATGCACCTGCACATGAACCGATCCTCCCAATTTCCTCGCTTGCTCGACCAGCCGTGAATGATGGGTAAATAAAATGACTTGGGTTTTTTTGGCCAACATCGCGAGTGTATTCAAGGCCGCTTCTGAACGCTGGTCATCAAAATCAACGAGTACATCATCGACGATGAAAGGTATGGGCTCCGCGCTTTCAATGTATTTTTCAACAGAGGCCAGGCGCAACGCCAGGTAAAGCTGATCCCGGGTCCCGGAGCTCATTCCTTCCACTGTCACCTTTTTCCCATCCGGGCGGATGCCGGCAAGCACAGGTTCGTCTTTTTCATTGAAATCGGTCATGAGTCCTGCAAACGAACGCCGCGTCAAGGAAGCAAAGTGTTCGCTCGCACGCTTGAGCAATGGCCCCTGATTCTCTTTACGGTAACGCTCTATCTGGTCACGCAGTATCCGGCCGGCGAGTTTTACCCGGACGTAACGTTCGGCATCTGAGCGAATACCGGCAAGTATGGCTTGTGCTTGGTTGGCTAACGCCGCTGCATGGTCACTGCCGTCCATGAGCTCCAGCTCCTTTTCTTCACGGCCCTTGGCTTGCGCCAGTTCGGTTCGTTTTGGTTCGAGTTGGTCATCGATACTCTTGCTCAACACTTCGATCTGTGCGGGAAGCGCATCTGAATCAACCCCCTTTGCTTCCACTTCCAAATCCGCAACGGTTGCGCCTTCACCTGCCTCCAGAGTCTCTTGCTCAATCAGATCTATCATCGCTTTGACCTTAAGATACTGGGCTGACCTTCGTTCAGCGTCTTCCAGCTCAGTGCGGCTATCACATTTCGCCTCTACACATAGAGAGTCCAGCCGATCGCTCATGGTCTGGATCGTTGCCTTGGAATCCTGGATTTCCTGCTCTGCCTGCTCAAACTGTTCTTCGATCTGACGGCGACGCGTATGTCTTGATCGGTTATCCGATAATAAGGAATTAAGGCGCATTACGGCATCATCAGAAGACAAACCGGCAAGCTCTGTGGCAATACTTGCAATCATGCTCACTACCTGATGGTGGAAAGACTCCGCATCATCATCGATGGCATTAATCCGTAGCTGAAATTTTCCCGCCTCGCTCTGCTTTATAATCAGATCTTTGGTTTTTTCGATGAAATCGGCCATCTCGGATGGCGAGGTGTGAGCTTGCAGGCCAAAGCTCTCTATCAAATCCCGCCACTGCCCCTTCCACACCTCGAGCTCTTCCATCGCCAATCGATGGTCCTCGGTCAAAGACTCCAGCTCAGCTTCCAGCTCCCTGAGCTCCTTATCCAGCGAATCACGATTCTGTTCGATCTCATCGAGCTGTCGTGTGGCCCCCTCGCATTCTAAGAGCAGGGGTTCAAGTGCATCGGGTTTCGAACCTTCCTTACCAAGTTCGTCCATCCGCTGATTGAGCCGCTGGATATGGGTTTTACGAACTCGCTCCAGTTCACCGGTTTTTTGGCGGAGCATATTCAGCTGTTCAACCCGATCGCGGAGTTTCTCCAGATCATCCAACCAGACCCGCATCTCCCGCGGAGTGCGCGGTAAAATTCGGCAAGCAGCCCACAGTACCTGCCACTCGGCCCCGGTCCGTGCCTTCTCAGCGGCACATGTTTCAAACTGTCGGGCCAACTCCTGTGTTTGCCGCTGCACAGCCTCCTGTCTGGCCTGCAGGCTTGCCATCGCATGGACCCTATCCGCTTCACGGCGCAAGCGATCCGACAATTCATCGGTCTCCACCAGACAACCTTCGAATGCATCCGGTAGCGTTTGTTTAACATTTGAATCACTTGTCTGGGCAGAACTATCCTCTCCATCAATCCACTGATGACGCAACCGCCGCCAAATCTGGTCACGGCCGGACCTGGCCTCTACAAGATCGGCTTCTGTTGGCACCGCCCCTACACGTTGGATCTCATCAAGGCGCAGTGAGGTCTCTCGTAACGCTTCGTCGGCCTGCTCCTGCTTCTCCTGGAGCCGTTGAAATTTTTGCTCGAGTTCGTCATAAACCTCTTCGAAATAAATGATACTCTCACGATTAGGAACTCCCAATCCCGGTAGATCCTCCAATACACCACTCCATAACGTGAGTCGTGAAAGATCGGCCGCACACTGAACCTGCAAGCGAGCAAGCTCACTCTGAGCTGTTTGGATCGCCGCATCCAAATCCCCCAGTTTTCTAGCCGCGGCAATGGGCCTGTGCAATGTTTCGGAAGACACCGTATCGGGCAATTCGTGGCGTTCCTTGCGGGCGCCTTTCAGTCGCTTTTCAGTTTTGCGTTGACTAGACGCCGTCTGTTCTACACGCAAGATCAGTACGGCATTTTTATTACCTAGTTCGGTAATAGCTTGTCGCCTCGCCAGTACCGGACGTAATTTCTCGACGTCCGTCAATTCGAGATCAGGACGCACTTGTTGCAGAAAACTCTTGGCATCCGTCAGTAACTGCCGGCGTTCCACTTCAAGATGTGGTCGATCTTGCAGCGCCTTGCGGTGACCGCCTAGTCGCGCATGGAGATTTTCAATATTTTCCGCCTGCTCCAATAGTTCATGGCTTATGGATAGCCCTTCGAGCTGTTTCTTAAACCCGGAAAGACGGGCTGTTGCCTTCCCGACGATCGCCTGCGCCATTTCCATCTCCTTCACCGCCCGCCGGCGGCGCTCTGCAAAATCGTCGGCAAGGATCACGACATCTCCCAACGATTCCAGCTGCTGTAAAAGCTCGCGGCGTCTAGTCAGCTTCGGTAAAACGCGTTGAATACGTTTCAATCGGTTAATCTCGACCCGTTTGTCCGTCAGCTCAGATTGAATTTTATCCAATTCCTTACTGGTCAGGCCCAAGGCGCGACGATGCTCATCCCATCGCCTGGATGAGAGAGATCGATTCCTGATTTCTTTTTTTTGTTCGGTGTATGACTTCAAAGCGATATTGATGGTCTGCGTTGAGCCCCTTGGCCGAAACAAAGCATCTGCCTCGTCATCGAGTTGTCCGAGCACCGCATGTAAATTATGACTTCCCAACGCCGCCGAAAAGAGCGCTTGGCCTACCTCGCCTTGTTGCTCGAGAATCTCCTGCCCACCCTGCACCAATGCGCGATGATCAATGCCAAACAAGGTTTTAAAAAGCCCCGGCGTGACGCCTTGCAGGAATGGCGTTAGCACTTGCTCGTCAAGCGCTTCGCCATCTACCGTCAACAGGGTGTTTTTTCGCCCTTTACGCCGCGCGAAGGCAAGCTCGCGCCCATCCGCGGTACACAGGCAACCCATGATGCGAAGCTGGTCGTGCGCGTGAACAAAATTATCTGGAGTGCGCTCTTCAATGCCATACAGCAGGGCCGTCAACCCCCGCAAGGCCGAACTCTTTCCCGCTTCGTTGGGGCCATAGACGATATCTAGGCCGCCCGACTGCCGATCGAAAACCAAAGTCCGTTCCGTAAAGGGTCCGAACGCAGCCAGACTCAGCTCCTGTATCTTCATGCGTCTTGCCCGGTGGACAGCAAACGATTGATCAAAAGCTCTTTAATATCCTCCAGCGTATCCTTGAGCTGTTCCGGATCGCTAGGGTCATAAGATTCTTCGCCGCTCAGAATCTCCGCCGGAAGTCTCCGACGAAGCGCGGAAATCTCTTTGGCAAGCCCATGCAAAGCGGGCTCATCAACCTCCATGCCCCGGATAGAACGCAGTAGACCGCCCAGAGCATGATCATATGCAAGAACCTCATCAGAAGACAGCGATGCCCTGGTCTCGATGACGACCTTCTCCAACCATATTCCCGGTCCGCTCAGGCCATTAGCCAGGGCTCGGTACTCCTGGATCCAATAATCCCGTTCTGCATGTAAGCGAGTGTGGGCGGAGCAGATCCCATGTAAAACCAGGCGCACAGCGACTGACCGCCCCTTGGCGGCATCGAGCACCGTTTGCAGTCCCTTGCCGACTTGCGCATAGATCTCATCAACGGTCTCGCTATTCGTAACATCGAGTACACAGCGCGACCAGCGCATCACATCCAGATCACGATGCTCAACGGTTGCAACCTCTCCATTGTCTACCGTCACCAAGGTACAGCCTTTAGGCCCGGTTTCACGAATGTGCCGTCCCTGGATATTGCCCGGGAATACAATCCACGGATCCCGGCTCACCTCCTCGCGTCTATGGACATGGCCCAGCGCCCAGTACTGGTATCCCTTGGAACGCAGCCCATCGACCGTGCAAGGCGCATAGGGCTCATGACCCGGCTTTCCGTCCAGGCAGGTGTGCAACAGGCCGATATTGAAAAGCTGAGGGTCACCTTGGGGATAGGCCCGTGAGAGATCGTCCGTTACGGCCCGCGCGGCAAAGCTCTGTCCATGAATCGCCACCTTCAAGTCATCGAGAATGACCTGCTCGGGTGCTCGTGTTGCAAACATCGTAACATTGTCGGGCAAGCGAAGATGCTTGGTGATTTGGCTGGCCGCATCATGGTTACCCGCCACCATAAAGACCCGAATGCCGGCTTCCCGAAGACGCCCCATACGTTCCATGAAATAAAGGCCTGTGTTGTAGTCCTTCCAATCACCGTCGTAGAGGTCCCCGGAGATCAACACAAAAGCGACATCCTCATCTATTGCAAGTTCGATCAGCTTGTCGAAGGCACGGCGGGTGGCGCCGCGGATTTCTTCCACGGGTGCACCCTGGTAGCGCTGCAAGCCGTGTAGGGGGCTGTCGAGGTGGATATCGGCGGTGTGGATAAATTTTAAACCACTCTTGTGCATAAATAGTACTGATCCTGCTACGACTGACTCCCAGTCAATTTTAATAACTTATAATCTAACCCGGATAGTAACTACTCACACCATGAAGCACATGAAGGTGTTACAGGACAAAGCTTTTAAACCCTTGCATTAGCAACCTCACATTGAAGTTGATCAGAAAGCCGAGCTGTTTTTTGCAAGTCTCATAAATGTCAGCAACTGTGCTTCATAAATACCTCGAAATGCTTCAACACTTATCCGTTCCAATACACTCTGCTCTTCGACCAGGAAATCGATATTTCCTTTCAACACTTCATGTCCTTCATGGCGTGAGTAGCTACCTTATTTTTTCCAATGCTGACAACAGCGACGGGATATCGTCCTGAATAATGCTCCAAATGGTGTCATCGTCGATGCCCAGATAGGCATGGATCAGCCGGTTTCGAGTAGCGATGATCAGT
>JAAEPA010000194.1 GCA_024222475.1 Gammaproteobacteria bacterium
CAGTACATCGCACAAATGCTGCGGAGTCTGTCATGATCGATTACGAGACCTTTTGCAAAATCAGAAAGCTGCATGATCAGGACGGCCTGAAGACCTCACAGATCGCCTCTGAACTCGGCATTGATCGAGAGACGGCAGCCAGGTGGGTGAAAATGCCCCGTTATTGCCCACGCAAAGCCGTTGTCCGTCCCAGCAAGCTTGATCCATTCAAAACGGATATTGCACGCATGCTGGAAAAGCATCATTACACCGCCACTCAGGTGTTGCAACGCATCCGTGAGCAGGGTTTTGAGGGCGGCTCCACCATTCTCACCGACTATGTCCGCAAAATCAGGCCGCGCCGTTCGAAGGCTTATCTCAAACTGTCCTTTGCACCCGGCGAATGCGCCCAGGTCGACTGGGGTTGCTACGGTTCGGTTCCTGTCGGTAACACTTGCCGCCGCCTGAGCTTCTTTGTCATAACGCTGTGTTATTGCCGCCTGTCTTATGTGGAGTTTACCGTCTCGCAGACGATGGAGCATTTTCTGGCCTGCCACCAGCATGCGTTTGAGTTTTTTGGCGGTATTCCCGAGCGCGTGATGGTGGATAACTTGAAATCGGCAGTGCTTAAACGCATCGTTGGCATGGACCCGGTATTCAACCCGAAGTATCTGGACTTTGCCCAACACGCAGGCTTTGAAATCCGTGCCTGTAATGTGCGGGCGGGCAACGAAAAAGGCCGGGTGGAAAGCGGCGTCGGTTATGTTAAAAAGAACTTTCTCAATGGCCTGGATATCGTGGATTTCAGTGCCCTGAACCCCGCGGTGAAGATTTGGCTGGACGATATCGCCAATGTCCGAATCCATGGCGAAACACACAAGCAACCCGTGGAGCTGTTCCAGCAGGAAAAACCCCGTCTCAAGCCATTGCCGACGCACCCATTTGATATCGCTACGGTGACGCCGGTGCGCGCATCCAGTCAGTTTCGAATAACCCTGGATACCAACCGCTACAGCGTACCAGCCGAATATGCATCCATGGCGCTCACCCTGAAAAGCTATCCGGATCGTTTATGCCTGTATCATGATCATACACTGATCGCCCGCCATACTCGCTGCTATGACCGTCACCGGGATATCGAAGACCCGGATCATCCCAGGGCCTTGCTCAAACTGCGTAAAAAAGCCAAAGACCAGCAGATATTTGGCCGCTTTTTACAGCTGTCCCATCGCGCTAACGACTATTTCAATGCGTTGGCGGACAAACGGTTTAACCCACTCGAACATGTGCGCAAGATCGTGGCGTTAAGCGAAATTCATGGCGTCGACGCCGTGGCTCGGGCCATGGATGACGCCTTTGAGCTGCAGGCCTTTTCCAGTGAATACATCGCCAATATTGTAGAGCAACGTCGCCACAAGCTGCCCGAACCGGCGGCCCTGCATCTAACCCGGCGTGAAGACCTATTGGATCTTGATCTTCAGTCGCCCGACCTGTCGGTTTACCAACAACAACTCGAGCAGAGCTGATCCATGAGCCGTAAAATGACGACTCAATCCTCCACCCTGATCGATACGCTGGGTTACCTGAAACTGCCCTATATGCGGGAACATTATCAGGATACGGCAACCACTGCCGCCGACAAACACTGGGATCATGTGCGCTATCTAAGCCATCTAGCTGAAGCCGAGGCCGGGCTAAAACAGGACCGCGCCACCGAGCGGCGTATCCGGCTCGCCCGTTTCCCGGTCATCAAGACACTCGATGCCTTTCAATGGAGCTGGCCTGAAAAAATTAATCGCCTGCAGGTTCAAAACCTGTTCCGACTTGAATTTATCAAGGACAAGGGAAATGTTATTGTGCTGGGCGGCGTTGGCCTGGGCAAGACTCATCTGGCCATTGCATTGGGTCATCAGGCTTGCCTGAAGGGGCATAGCGTGTTGTTTGTGACCGCCATTGATGTCATCAATGCATTAGCGGCCGCGCAGACCAGCGGACGCTTGATGCAGGAAATGAAGAAATACACCCGCCCGGCACTTTTAGTGCTGGACGAGCTGGGTTATTTGCCAATCAATAAACAAGGGGCCGATCTGCTGTTCCAGGTGATTAGCCACCGTTACGAACAGGGCGCGATGATGATTACCAGCAATCGCGCTTTCAAGAACTGGCCGGAAATATTTAACAACGACAGCACCTTGACTTCCGCCTTGCTAGATCGGCTTTTACATCATTCACAAACGGTTGTGATTGAGGGGAAAAGCTTTCGGATGAAGGATGTTATCAAGGATTGAACTGTCGCTCTGAATCTTACTGTTACGATACCGGCCGGGAAGGTGACTTCCCGGCTTTTTATTGCCTGAATTTCTAGCATTTGTAGCTCAATTTGGTGGGGGATTTTAAACCGGTGGCTTTAGCGGGTTTTCGCTGTGTTGCTAACAGATATCGATCCCGCGATACAAAGCAGTTTGCTTGCCGGCCTTGGCGTGGCAACCCCACCACCGAAAACACCC
>JAAEPA010000195.1 GCA_024222475.1 Gammaproteobacteria bacterium
CGCCAACACCTGCCTCCCAAAAATCAAGGATTCACGGGCTTCCAAATGTTACCTGTTCCCTTCTCTCCGATGTCAAGGGTGCCCGGAAGGTCGGAAGGTCGGCGAAGTGCTTCTCGCCCGTAAGAAGCACATCAAAGGAGCCATCAAGAGCACAACCAAGGTGTCCCCCGAGGGAGGGATCGGCTACATCGACTTTAGCCGGTTCTCTCTCCCGTTGGACGCCTTCCCGCATTGGTCCCGAAAGGTGGGGAACCGGATCGGGGTTGCCGTCAAAATAAAACGAGGACGGAGCCCTAAGTTGCTAGCAACGGTTAAGAAGGGCCCAATAACAACGGAAAGTGGTGTTGGCAAATCAAGCAACGGAATGGAGGGGGGCCAACGAAATATGGGGCCCTTTGAAATTTGAATCAGGTTAGGTCTAGTGATCAGGCTGAAATGTTCTGCTGGCAGAGCCAGATAAAAAAGCCCGAGGAAAACCTCGGGCTTCAAGTTATGATTCCAGTAAAGCTGGAACCCCAATAAAAACAACACATTAATATCATGGTTTCCGGTTTGAAGCAATGTTCGGCAGATATGCGTCGACTTGAGGAGGGCCGGTAGTTTGCTCCCCAGTTAATACTCATCCTATTTTTCTGTCGTCGCTGTAACGCCATGGTTGTGATCTGCCGGAGTTGTTGGCGAGGACAGGCCTACTGTGGCGATGAATGCCGAGCCATAAGCAGGAGAATCATTCATCGTGCGGCACAACGGCGTCATAGGCAATCCCTCGAAGGAAGGTTGGACCATCGTGACGCGGAACGGAAGCGTCGTGCCCGTCTAAAAGCATGTTGCGCAAAAGAAAGAAAATTGCAAGAGGAAAGCGAACCGCAGGAAGATGACCGACGTCCCAACGAGGCCAGAAGTAAAACGGCATGGGATGAACAGGAAATGCGGGAAGTCATGCATCGACCTATGTGCGTGGCTGACCTGGGTTCCCAGATCGAGAAACCAGGGAGTACAGTGGAACGAATCGGCAAATTCCTGCCCGTTGGGACCGAAAGCATCTGTTGTATCTGCGGTAGATGGGGACGGGTGGTCGCCGGATTCCATTGAGGCCCCATGGAAATGGATTTGGAGAGACGTCATGGGTATGGAAATCAAACAAGATGTGAACAAAAAGGGCGCATTCTTGGTGGCGTGCGAAAAGATCGGAACGAAATATGAGATCTATCGTTTCGTAGACCCTAAAACCGAAGAACAAATCGTGGCCTCACTGGAAAAGAACGGGCAACTGACCCCGGCCATCGTCTGCGAAGAACAAGGACAGTATGAAATCTTGGATGGGTTGAAGCGACTACGGGCCTGCCGGCGCCTGAAAAAGGCGCTGGAAGTCAAAGTGATCCCCGGCGGGAAGGGGGCTGGCAAGGCCACGATGCTGAGATTGAATCTGGAGCGGAAGGGATTGAACCCCTTGGAAGAAGGCCTGATCGTCCTGGCAATGCGAGATGGAGATGGTCTCAATCAGGTGCAGATCGCGGAGATGGTTCACAAGCACAAGAGTTGGGTGTGCCGTCGATTGGCGTTGGTTCAGCACTTGGACGAAGGAGTCACCTCTCACATGAGGCTGGGATTGATCGGGGCGACGGTGGGGCGGGAGCTGGCGAAGTTGCCGCGCGGCAACCAAGAAGCCGTGATGGCGAGGGTCGAAGAACACGACCTCTCAAGTCGGGAAGTGGAGAGATTGGTCACCGCCTTGAATAAAACCAAGGACTACAACGAGGCGAATGTGGGTAGTCTGATTACGGAAATCCTGGAAGAGAGACCTCGTCATGCAAAAGAAGAAGCCCCTGAAAAGAAAACAGACGGGAGAGGCCCGGACCTGAGGCGGCTTTTGGGTGGCATGAGGCATAAATGTATGGAGGTCGTGGCGTTCATGGAAGAAAGAGCAGGAGGATGGAGACCGGGGACGACGCCGGGAATGAGACATCGCGTCAATGAAGCGATAGACGCGGCCAGATTGGCGGTAAGGATGTTGATGGAAGAGGATGAAGATGAGTGAGCGACTTCATCACCAATACATGCTGATGGTGGAAATCATCACCTTGGCGCGCGAAGGGTATTCTCAGCGGGACCTCGCCCGTCATTTGAAAGTGGGCAGGAAGACGATCAGGAACCTGCAAAAGAAGTACCGGCAAATGCGGACAGCCGAGTACAACGCTTTGGAAAACGCGGTCAAAGCCAAGAGGAAAAGCAAGTTGGAGGAGTGGCTTCCCAAAATCAGGGAATGGCTGGATGAGTTTCCCGAAATCACGGCGGTCCGTTTGAAGGAAGAGCTCCAGGCCGAGGGTTACGATGGAGGCTTAACGATCCTTCAGGACAAGCTCCGAGAGATTCGTCCAAAGCCGGTGACCGAGCCGGTCATCCGCTTCGAGACGCCTCCGGGAAAACAGGGACAAATGGATTGGAGCCCATTTCGGATACCCTTTAGCGCAACGGGGGTCGGCGAGGTCCAATGCTTTTCTCTGGTATTGGGCTTCTCACGACGCCAATATGCGGACTGGACGGAGAGCAAGGAGCTGTTCACCCTGCTCCGTCGGTATCGAGATGCGTTCCACTATTTTGGCGGTGTCCCCGCTGAGCTTCTCCACGATAATGAAAAGACCATGACCTTGCGCTGGGAGGCAGGACGTCCCATCTACAATCCGGCCTTTCTCCGGTTTTGTATCCATTACGGGACGCGCCCCAGGGCCTGCTTGCCAAGGAGGGCGAAAACCAAGGGCAAAATCGAGAAGATCTTTCAATACCTTCTCAAGAACCTCCTGAATGCGAGACGCTTCCGGGACCTTGACGAGTTACGGTCCGTCACGCGATGGTGGCTGAGCAACAGGTCGGATCTCCATCGTCACGATACGACGGGTCGGCCACCGCTGGAATTGTTCCAGGAACAGGAAGCCGAGGCACTGATCCCCTTGCCGGCGCATTGCTATGAAATCTGCGAGGTCGTTTATCGGGTTTGTGGTTGCGATGGGACCATCGAGTTCCAGACCAATATCTACTCCGTTCCCTTCGCCTATATCGGTTGGATTCTGATTATCAAAGCCTCTGAACATGAACTGACCATTTACTCACCCGAACTCGCGGAAATCGCGGTGCACGAACGCCGGCCAAGGGGAAGGGGGACAAAGGTAGAGAAGGAGGAACACCGGCTTTCCCAAAAAGATCGTTATGGGCTTGACCCTTATCGGGATACCTTCCTGGCGTTGGGCGAGCATGCCGAGATCTTCCTTCAAGGGCTCAAAGCCGCTTGTCCCAGAAGGTGCGGCTTGGTTGCACGTTGTATCTTGGCGCTCCAACAGGATTATGAGAGTTCGGATATCGACAAGGCATTGGCCCACGGGATGCGTTATCACGCCTATGAGGTGTCTGCCATCGAACATATTCTCAAAGCCAAAGCCAAACCCAGGCGTTTGGAGTCTTCTCGTCATCGCCATTTCCAAAAGTCTCTGGATACCTATCCCGAAATCAAACAAAGGAACCTGAGCCAATATGCATCTCTAGACCGGAAAAGGAGTCAGTCATGAGTGATGACCACAAGACGACCCAGCAGATACGCAACCGTATCGACGAACTCTGCCAAGCCCTCAAGCTTAACAAGATCCGGGAAATTCTCGATGCGGAACTCGATCGGGCCCTGGCCGAAAAAGTAACCGGTGCGCAACTCCTGGTGAGGCTCTTGACCGCGGAGGCTGACGCGAAGATGCAACGACGGATTGAGAGGCGGATCACCGAATCCAAGTTACCGGTGCGTAAACTTCTCTGTGATTACGATTTCGGGTTCCAGACCGGTGTCGACGAAGTCCAAATCCGGACGCTCGCCCAAATGGACTTCGTCACCCGTCGTCAATCGGTGATTTTCGGGGGGTATAGCGGCACCGGTAAATCTCACTTGGCCATGGCGCTGTTACTCACCGGGTGTGGACAGGGACTGCGTTGTTTTTACACCACCGGGGCGGATATGTTGCGATACCTCAAATCGGGCTTGGTCGATGACACGCTCCATCTCAAACTCAAGCGCTACCTTCTCCCTGATCTATTGCTCATTGATGAGGTGGGCTTCGATCGCTTGGAGCAGGAAGATACCCGTCCGGCCTCTCTTTTCTTCAAGGTCATTGATGGGCGCTACGGCAAAAAATCCACGATGATGACAACGAACTTAAGTTTCAAGGAACTCGGCGACTATCTCGGGGATCCGATCGTCACCACCGCGATTGTCGATCGCCTCGTCCACCATGCCGTCATCATTAATATCGACGGTCCTTCTTGGCGAATGCACCAATCCGAACAACTCAATGGCAAGCCCTCCCAGACCTCCGATCCATGAGACTTGTTAGGGGTGACCGGGATGAATGTGAATCGGGCAAAACAAATACCTATCGACACCTTTCTTGCCCGCCACGGGATCACCCCTCAATACCGTCGGGGGCATTGTTTGTGGTATCACAGCCCTCTACGCAGAGAAAAGACACCTTCGTTCAAGGTCAACCGCCACAAAAATACATGGTACGACTTCGGCCATGGCCGGGGCGGCACACTCATCGATCTGATCATGGCCATGTTCTCTTGCGATGTCTCCACCTCCTTGAAACGACTGGCCCATATCGGTCACTTCGACCAGTCCTTTCAACCACCTGCTCGAAGACATGGCCAACCCTTTCAGATCCGGAATATAAAGCAGATCACCCACCCGGCCCTTCTGGACTATCTGGAAAAACGGGCGATTCCCTTTTCATATGTCTCACCCTATTTGACGGAGCTCCATTATCAGCGAGCAGGCCGAAACTACTTTGCCCTCGCCTTCACCAACCGTAAGGGCGGATATGAACTGCGCAACAAATACTTCAAGGGGGTGCTGGGGCCCAAGGATCTTACCTTGATCACCGGCTCTCCCCACGAGCTCCTCCTCTTCGAAGGGTTTATGGATTTTCTTTCTTATCTCACGCTTATGGGAATCCCCAGAGCCAGCGAGACCGTTTTGGTTCTCAATTCCACGGCGCTCGCCTCCATGGCGGTCAACCATATCAAGCAGGGCGCCTACCGCCATCTTTCTTTCTTCTTCGACAATGACCCCAGTGGTCTCATGGCTATGACGCGTATCGCCCATGCCTCTGCTCTTCCCTATATAGATCGCTCCGTTTCCTATGGGGCTTTCAAGGATCTCAATGATTTCGCCAGATCCATCCCAGAGTCCTCAAAATCTGGCTGGGGAAAAAGAAATACATGGTCGGATCACACCATGTAATGACTTGCTGGATCTCCCGGATGATCAAGCTTTCCCCGTGGGAAGGGAACGTCGTCTCCTTGCGCCAATATCGACAGGCATGGTCAATGCCATGCAACGCGCCAATAATCCATGCAACAAAGTGGGGACATCGCCACATTCTCCTGCAATTCTCCTCTCATAGGGCTTTCAGTTGCTTGTTCTGCATTTGGCCACGGAAAAGGGGCCCAATGGACGCCAGTATTGGATATCTTTCATGGGGGCATGACTAACTTAATACTAATGAGCACTTTAGCCGGTGCGTGTTTCATGCCGCGAGCAGTGGAGCTGAAACCGTTGTGTTTCTCCTCGAAAAACCTGATCGCATGCAATTTTGATGGGCCCAACTTTCCGTTGTCGGTGGGCCCTTTTTAACCGTTGGTGGCACCCAGGACCCCGTCCGGCCCTCCAGCCTCTCACCATGACGAGACCTTCGTGTTGGCTTCGAGTCGCAAAATACTCTGGCCACCGGATTTCTTGAGTTTATCGAGGCTTAAAGCTTTAGGGAGTGCGGTCTCCCCTACGGCCCACATGATGCCTTGTGTACGCTTCACCATGGTTGTTCGGCTTCACCACCTGGGTCTGTTCGCACCCATCAGCTCCGACCTTCTGCTCGGTGGGATGTTTCCCCTGGTGGCTTTCCGGTTGTCTCTTTTCTTCACCTCCTTTTGGTCCCGGCCTCCTTCCATCGTGCAACACTCAGTAGAAGAGACTGGTTAGGTCTTGCTTCGCGGGGACTTTCACCCCGCCAGGAATGCCAAGCTTGCTTGGCGCACTCTGCGTACTCCGCGCCCTCAGCGGTTAAATCTGTCCGGACTGCCCCAACGGGGCCCCTTCTGCTGGGCTTGTCCCAGCCGAAGCTTAGCCGCCTTGGCGGCTATCTTCTGCACAAATGTGTCAAGGTTTGGAATTATGACCAAAAAAACCCCCACCCCGTGC
>JAAEPA010000196.1 GCA_024222475.1 Gammaproteobacteria bacterium
CCACATCCTCGGCAGCCTCGACGACAAAATCGAACTCAACCGCCGGATGAACGCCACGCTGGAGGGGATGGCCCAGGCCCTGTTCAAAAGCTGGTTTGTCGATTTTGACCCGGTCATCGACCAGGCCCTGGCTGCCGGCGACCCCATCCCCGAACCCCTGCGCCACAGAGCCGAGGCCCGCCGGGCGCTGGGCGACAGGCGCAAGCTCCTCCCCGCCGCGATTCAACAACAGTTCCCCAGCCGCTTTGTCTTCAGCGAGGAGATGGGCTGGGTACCGGAGGGGTGGGTTAATCTACAGATAAAGGATATCGCTAGAGTAATTAAGGGCAAGTCCTACAGAAGCTCAGAACTAGAAAAATCGACGATCGCGTTAGTAACATTGAAATCCTTTAATCGTGGCGGGGGATATAGGCTTGATGGTTTGAAAGAATATACAGGCGCATACAAACCGGAGCAAGAAGTATTCGCTGGTGACTTAGTTGTTGCATATACTGATGTCACTCAAGCCGCTGATGTCATTGGCAAGCCAGCAATGGTTGTAAGCGATGCAAGATATGAACACCTGGCAATATCACTTGATGTTGCAGTTGTGCGCCCAGATGTCGATACTCATAAGTATTTTTTGTATGGTATAGCACAAACAAGCCGATTTCAAAACCATACACATTCACATTCAACAGGGACAACTGTACTGCACTTAGGGAAAAATGCAGTACCTGATTACTTTATTGCGATGCCGGATAAAGAGCTAATCGATGCTTACGTAAAAGTGGCAGAACCTACCTTTGAATCGATTGATAAGAAAATCTCGGGGATTGGGCAGTTATCAAAACTCCGCGATACCCTGCTCCCCAAACTCCTATCCGGCCAACTGCGCATCCCGGAGGCGGAGAAGCTGATTGAAGGGGCCTTATGAGCAAATTCACCGAAGCCAAGCTGGAACAGTATCCCGCTGCCCCCGAATGAATTCGGGCTCTAATATTAGAAACACGTTAAAACGTGTTGGGGTGATGGTTTAATGATTTA
>JAAEPA010000197.1 GCA_024222475.1 Gammaproteobacteria bacterium
AACCGGAAACCGGAAACCGGAAACCGGAAACCGGAAACCGGAAACCGGAAACCGGAAACCGGAAACCGGAAACCGGAAACCGGAAACCGGAAACCGGAAACCGGAAACCGGAAACCATAGCCACCTGTTGGTTGCGTGGTCCAGTTTTTCCCGAACGCACTTGATTGCTAATCGATGGGCATGCCGATTTCATCAGCAGAGACGTTTCCATTTCTAATAGTGCAATATAACCTCTGCCGGAAATTGCCTGACCACAACCTTATCCGTCGCAAACTTTTCGATCGCTTCACCGTTGACGCTCACCCCCTTTAGAGGAAATTTCAGCGGGGAGTGGACCACAATACCCCCAGGTGGCAGGGTTAGGTCACCGGTCATGCGCAAGCGAATAGCCCCGTCCTGCCATTTACCCAGGCTGTAATTGAGCGTCCCGAAATGAGTCGGGAATCGTTTTAATATAATGTCGGTCCCGTCTACAACCCAATGTTCCGGAATACCCGCCCCAAGTACCAGGGCGTCGTCCCTCTCCCGTTCATAAAGGAACATGCTGCGTACCGCGCGAATGTACTCCGCGCCGACCCAGGTGTGAGGTAGGTCACCGATGAACTTCGGGGCATTGCGATCGCGCCACACTATTTCCCCCCAATGATTCCAAGCGGCTGGGCGCTGATCCTGAAAGAAAAAGTCCAGCGCCTCGTGAGCGCGATCCTTGAGTCCCATACGGATAAAGGTTCCTACTGCTCTTAGTTCATAGGGGGTGTAGGCCTCCCAATGCATGCCTTCTTGACTGCGTTTGCGCAGGATCTGGTAGTATTTTTCGAAGGTCCTGATCAGGGCAGCTTGCGGCAGGTTGACCATTTCTCCACCTGGATCGATACTGATGGTGGTGGCGGCGGGATCGAAATCCCCGAGTTCCGCCGCGCCGGGTATGAAATCGATCCCATGCATGGTAATGCTGCGGGTTATGGAATCGAACAGGGCCTCGCTGAAGGCATCTCGGATGCGTTTGAAGTTAGCCGCATAGTCCTCTTCGCCCAGTATGGTGGCGATATCGGTGGCGTCTTTGAGGCCTCTGAGGGTAAAAAAGTTATCCCAATAGGAATGTACAGGATGGGAGGAATACCCCTCATGGCTGATGGATTCCGGAACCAGTCCATAGAGCACGCTTTTCTCCGGCTGCAGATAGGCATCGGTGATGCGTTGTTGGCGTAGGTGGTTGATATAATTTGCGGCTTGTACGACATAGGGCCACATCTCGGTGAGAAAGCCGGTGTCCCGGGTATTGCGGTAGTATTCCATGACCAGATAGATCCATTCCCCATGACTGTCGTTTTCCGGGACTGAATCCGCGCCTCGGGTGTCCACGCAGCAGGGGACTTTGCCATTGCTGAATTGGTAGTCTGCATACCATTCGATGAATTCACGCACCTCATGGGTGTGACCCAGGTTCATCAATGCCGTCGAGGTGATGGCGCCATCACGAATCCAGGAACGTTCGTAGGCACGCGAGCCCGGTTGCAGGGCGGGACCATCGCGATTGATTAGAATATAGGCCAGCGTGGTCTTGAGGGTATTAATGATCTTGCGGGTTGCCGGTGTAGCAGGAAGCTGAAGGTCGATGAGGTTGAGCTTGGACTCCCAGTGACGCCGGGTAGCATCGAAGGCCTCGGTCCACCGGTGGGCGCTTGCCCCCGGTGAGTCGTCTTTCAACGGCAGGGGGGGCAGCTGATGGAAGGGGACGATGAGGTAGGTCTCCTTGCTCTCGCCCGGCAGCAGATCTAGGGAGTATTCAAGTGCCCCTGAGGCATAACCGAGAGGATCGAACACGGCACTCTGGCGTGGCAGGGTTCCGCTGTGAAGAAAATCCGTGATACTACCTTGGGCAAACTTCACGGCGCCGAATTGTTCGGCTGTGGTCAGGCTTATTACGGTCCTGTTATTATTTACCCGGACGGTGCCGTTGTCGGCGTACAGTTCCTTGATATGCCCCATCCCTCCCGTCATGTTCAAGGATTGCCAGGGGGGGTTGACCTGAAAGGGGCGCAGTGCGAGGAACAGTTTACCCTGGCGTTTCTGATCAGTCGTGTTTTTTACCTGATATCGCAGATACAGTAAGGATTTCCCTGCTTCTCCCTTGGCAAAGCTGGTGATCTTGAGTTCCAATCCAGAGTGATCCCATGAGACGGATGGAATAGGTAGATAATCCTGTTCCAGTTGCTGACTCAGTTTGACATCGTTCCAGGTGATCAGGTGATCATCGATGTAGAGAAAAGGTTCGATGGAGAAACCGCTTTTGTCGAGCTCCACCATACCTTGCTCGTTGAT
>JAAEPA010000198.1 GCA_024222475.1 Gammaproteobacteria bacterium
TCCACAAGCACACTCTTGAAACGGTCACCCCAGAGGTGGCCGTGTTTTCCGCGCCTTCCGTTGATATAGATGGCTGTTGATTGGTTGAGCTCCTTGGCAAATTCCGAGAGGTCACCCAGCTTTTCGTGCCAGCCTCGGGCCAGCCACTCACACCATGGTTTGGGTCGCTTTTTGAAACTTTCGGCCCGCTCCCATCTTGCTTGCAGATCCAGGTCATCTCGCTCGGGCTTGCCCACGGAGAGAACTACGTGATAATGGTGTTATGGGGCGTACCCAATGGCATAAGCCGTTGCATGATATTTGGCACAAATAAACGAGAATGGAAAGAACCACTGGCCCCCCATGGGTAGAGATGGGAGGACCCGTTCATTAACGTACTTTTGACTGCAAAGTAAAATGCCCAGCACTCGCGGATGACGATAGCTGGGCATTGAAAAGTGTTAACAAAGCGTTAACAGTTATGAGCTGTCAAAGAGGGAAGGTTGATGCTCCATAGGGATGTCTGAATTGGTTTGGACCGAATTGGCCTGTGATTGCAAGCGCTTGATTTGGTTGAGGAGATCCTGGTTTTGCTTTACCAATAAGGCCGATTGATTAGAGGGGAGAAGACTCTGTTGATCGAGATCATCCTGGCAAGGGTAACAAAACCAGCCGTTACGCGTATTGATCTCGGCCTTTTGATGGCTGCATTGGACGCATATTTCGACCGGTGCAATGAGGTTGCGAATGGCTTTCTGACCCAGACGTTTCCAGGCCCAGGCCTGACGAGGATCGAGTCGGATGCCGAATACTTGGGTTTTGGTCACGCGTAGCCTCCATAAGGCCCGGGAAGACCCAAGAGACGGCAGGCTTTTTGGACCGTATATCGGGCATAGCGAATGGCATCGTTTTCCCCTCGGCGCCTCCTGGCTCGTCTGATGAGCTGGAGCAAAACCCAATGTGAAGGAACGCCACTCTCCAGGCATCCCCGAACCCAGCCCCATTCCAACCGACTCATATCAGGTCCATCCTCAGATCGAGGGAAAGGACGAGGTGATGTGAGCACGGTGTTGGTGAGGGCTGGCGTGGTTGGGCTTGGCAAGTATGGCGGAGCCTTGGAAGTGGTGTGTAGGTTGACCCAACAATTTCTGTGCGGCTTATGGTTCCGGAATCCAGGTAGGCGGCCCCAATGATCACCGGAAACGGAACCCGGGTCAGCCGCACCTTGCAACCTGGTGACGAGATCTTGCTGAACTCTGGTACGTTCAGCCTCAGCCAAAGGCAAGGCGGTGCCGAGCCAAAGATGACAGCTACCTGGACTGGTTTCGATGACGGCCGCCCGGTATTTCACGGCGATCTTAGTGGCAATTCGGGGCGGAAGATCGTCAAGGAAAACCATTGGCCAGGCGATGCGGCGGGAGGGCCGGAAATAGATGTCGTTACCCGCGGCATTCTCAGCACGAAGCCAGGGTAGACGGCTTTCCAATCTGGCCATCTCGAGGGATTCTGCTCCGGTGAATCGGGGCGCAAGGAATTGCCTTGGGACACCGTTAGCCCCCCGGCGTTGAATTGCCAGATCGAATTGGGTGACGCCCATATGGAAAAACCATTGGAGTAGAGACGCAATAGCCCTAGACTGAGTCTTCATGGTTCCTCCATTGGGGCTCAGGAAAAGAGTCGTGGTAAGGCCGGGACGGTTCATCGGAGTCGGCCAACGGTAAAATCAATTGGCGGTGAAGATCGTTTCGGCTCTCGTCGGCCACAATAGCAGGGGCTTCTTCTTCCAAGAAGCGCCCGAGAATCGGGATCACATCCTTGAGAAGCGCCGCAAATTGTATAAGTTGGAAAAGCTCGTCTGTTTTCATGTGGACCTCACAATATCAATTCCCGAGCCTCGCGCACATGAGTGGCGTCGACCGCATCACTCTCGTGATCGTGCGCCACCTCCAAGGATTTAAGGCCAAGACGATCAGTGGCTCTCAAATTCCCGCGAGTGTATTCAAAGAGGGTGTTGACCGCCTCGGAGGTGAAAGGACAACTGGATGCCCCGGCGATGCGGCAGCGATGTTTGACGTATTCCCTGAGCTCATCGAGCTCCAATAATCTCAGGGTGGCGCGATGAGCCAGGCGTTCAGCCACGTCCCGCAACCGATCTTGACTCAGAATACCAGCCAGGGCGGGCTGTCCGACCAGTATAATACTGACGACCAATCGGCTGTCCATTTCGAAGTTGGTGAGAAGGCGAAGAATCCCCAGTACATCGGGCCGAATATCGTGGGCTTCGTCGAGCACGAGCACGGGCTGGACATGATCTGCTTGGCGGGCTTCCAAGAAACGGTCCTGTAGGTTGCGAACCAGACTCGCGTAGGTACCTGAGGATTTGGCATGGATAGCCACGGAGATCTCCCGACAAAAGTCCCTTTTCGACAGATCGGTCACCTTGACATAATGCACCTTGAATCGGGCCTCGGGTAAGCGGTCGACAAGTGCTCGAAGAAGTGCTGTTTTTCCCGTTCCGGCAGGCGCAATCAGGACGCCCGACATGGATTTGGACACGGTTCGAGTGAGGTGGGTAAGGGGAACCTCATACACCTCGGATTGAAAGCGTTCTTTGACTTTGATTTCACGGGTGAAAGGGATCATATTTAAATTGAAACGTGCAAAAAAATCATTCAAGTTGGGATCTTGGATCATGGTTTACTCCTTTTTCTTAAGTGCCGAGCGGTGGACCCGCCCGGCTTGTTTATTGATCTGAGTAGCCGCCATCAGGACCGACGAGTGGTGGACAATCTCGTTCATAGGCCATGTCGGCGGCACTCTTGCTCGGTGGTGGTTGGGTTTCCTCGCCCGTTTTTTGCGGCCGCCCCCGCCTGGTATGGGCATTGGCTACCGGATCGACGGGGTGAAGCTGGATATAGCTACCGTTGTGCAGGAAGTGGATTGTTCCCTCGAGGAGTTTGTGGACGAGGCTAACGCGTTTGCGCGCATAACCGGTGGGTAATTCGTACTTCGACCCCAGCCAGGGAATGTTATTGGTATTGGACACACGACGGCTGAGTGTTACGGTAAAACAATCGCGCAAAGCCGCATCGTTCTTGGGAAAGCGCAACGATTTCTGGTCGCCGTGAAAACACTCGGCCGGCGTTTTCCCGCCAAGACCTTTGTGAGCTGTGTGGTTATAGACCTCCTGGACATAATGGGCGAGCCTGAGCTCAAGCGCTGCACAAGCCGGGTCCACGTCGATGCGACCGTCATACCCACGAAGAACCCTGGCTTTGGCTGTTTTGTTGAAGGCCTCTATCTTTCCATGACATTCCGCATAACCTTTTTCTCCAAGGATCAGGGCTGCCCCCAGATTCTTGGCGGTCACGGCAGTATCCCCCGAGATGAAGCCGGGTCCATTGTCCAGGTAGATGATCGACATTAAACCGTAGCGCCGTATCATTTCGTAGAGCCCTCTTAAGAAGAGTTCAGCATTTTCCGATGTGCCCACCACCACATGGAGCCCATAGCGGGTGGCATCATCGAGAAAAAACAGCGCCACACGTTTGGCCCGGTCCGCGCCGGCACGAAAATGTTTGCCGTCGCACAGTAGACACTGCATTCGATGCGCGAAACTGAAACTCCGACAATCCCTCGATGCTGCGCCCTTGCGCCTGGCCAGGGAAACCCCCATACGCGTTAATGCCCGATTGACTGTTGAACGGCAGATGCGTTCCACCGGATCGATCAGCCCCAATTCACGGGCACGGTTAATCAACTCCGGTACCGATGCACCTGGATCGGCCTTCTTCTCCTCTGCCATGTACACCAGGAGGTCTTCCCTCAGAACAACGGAACTCTGGGTCTTTTCTCGGGCTTTTCTCTCCAGAGCTTCCAATACGTCGCTACCCGCCGCTGTTGCCTTCTCGTACTCTTCCACCCAGCGATACAATGTCCGACGGGCAGTGCAGCGCCCTTTCCCATTTATCTCAAGGTGTTTTTCCTTGGCAACAGCTTCGATCGCCGCGTTTCTCGATAATCCCATGAGACGCCGCGTCCATACTTTGGAGACCACCAGGTATCGGAACAGGGCTTCTGGTGATGGGATGATTTCGTGATCCTTCATCGCCACCACTTTTTTGGGCGCAGAGGTGGCTTCAATACCCCGGACCGCGCCAGCCCAGAGCATTTGGATACGACCATTATTGGTTTTACTCTTACATTTGGTGCGAATTCTCTCATCTCTACCTCCTCTCGTCTGAGGTAGAGGTTAACAATTCTCGCAGGCCCAGAACATGTCCCAATTTTGGTGACGCTCACACGGGGTTTTCCTGCCTGGCGAGCCGGAACGGGATTTTCCTGATGATTCCCCAATCAGCATCCCACCACAGGGGCATACCCCATAAGCCGACTTGATGACCCGCCAGCAGGAGACGTTCAACCGGGTTCCCACTTTTCATCAAGGCCTTGAGCATCGATGCCACGCCATGCCCGCGGCATCTGTAACCAGGCTTGCCCTCTATCGCCCTTTTTTTTTCTAGGACAAGCATATGTTCCACATTTAGGAGTTGGGTGACTTGAATCCTTTTTGTTTCCTCCATTTCCGGATCAAGCCCTAATAAAACCAGCATCTTGGCTATGCGTCTCCGTTGGGTTTCCCACCACTTTCGAGGTCCGTCTCGCCATTCTCGCGGCCAGGCTTCACCTTCGGATGCATCCACGGCGGCCTGGAATTGAGTATCCTGAAAGGCTTCCCGTGGATGCTCACCCTGGTTATTCTCCAGATGACTGGTGGCATAGGCTGTATTTGCCATAGGCAGGCGTTGATAGGGCCCGAATCCCGCCGGATAAATCGTGAAAGTCTTTTTATGAGTCGCGCATCGGATCACCAGGATCGAGTGTTTCGGTCCGGTTATGCGGGGCCGCCAGTAATATTCCTCAATGCGGCAGTCCTGTTTGTCTGTTCCATAGCAGGGACCTTTGCTCGGGATATCTCTGGGCACAGGGACATCACCCCTCATGACGTAGGGAATGACAAAGAAAGCTCGGGTTGTTTCGGGGGCGTTTTGATGAGACACTGAGTCACTTGTTTTGGATGGCCCTGCAACATGTCAGGACCAAAATCTTTGAAGCCCGCGGTCTGCCAACCGTGGGCTTCTTCTCTTTTCCCCGGTATCTTAACAGATCATCCAGGCATCCCCGGTCGTCATCCTGTCTCAGGGATTACCTGCCCATTCGTTCGACGTGCCAAAAAACGTGCGACGAGCAGTCCGACTTTGTGCCACTGGGCAAGCCCTGTTCCAGCATCTCCTCTGATTGACAAAATTCGGTGATCACCTCATCACCCCGGCGAACCCTGACAGCGCTCTGTGGCTTGTCCGAAAGGTAGAACAGTTTTAGAAATCTGCCGTGGCCTTTCATAATTTTCACCGGAATATTCTCTTTCTTAGCCACGTAACGCATATCGGCCAGTACCTTGTCCGGCCTCTCGCCAGGGCCAAGATCCCAGTAAACCGCATCATCTGCATGGGCGGCAACTTCTCCTTCCTCAAGGGCAAGGTAATAGCGTTCATACCGCTGAGGTGAGAGGTTGGGGGTGTAATGGGTCGGTTTCTTTGATGTCCTGGGCTTTTTCTTCTTCGCCATGGCAAAAATTCTAGCATAAAGAACGGAGCTAATGCTAGCTTGGTCACTCGTTACCTTGGGCTATTTGGACGACATCAACTCCACGAAGTCAAGATATCCTGCTGAGCCTTTTGACCGGGGTCATCAAGAATCCAACGCAA
>JAAEPA010000199.1 GCA_024222475.1 Gammaproteobacteria bacterium
CTCCTAGGTAATGTTACGTAAGTGATCGTACGTATAGATATTTTCATTCTGTATTGCTAAATAATAATATTAGGGAAGGGTGATATTTCGCAATAAACCATTGAAGACAGACCCTGGATAAAAGCCATTCCATTATTGACGCGGTTGTGTCTAGGAGGCTGTCGGACTTAGGACGATCTACTGCGGAATAGCCGGATTTGGACAGATTTCCTGGTCCTTTTCGTTACACGCTACGGCTATTCGCCTCAAACGATCGAAAAATCCGTCTCAAACCGTCTTTCCCTCGCTACGATCACCTAAGTCCGACAGACTCCTAGGTGAAGAAAAATCGTTTATACGTTCTGTGTGATGTGGTTTGCCAGGATGGATAAACTGCATATGAGACGCAATTCATGTGTGTAGTTAATTTGGTGTTGAGGGAGAAGGAGTGTATTTCAATTGGATATAAAGGAGGACAGTTATGAACAAATTAACCAACATGATGATCACGGCATTGATCGTGTTTGGATTGATCATCGGTAATACGGTTGGGGCTTATTCATTGGAGGATTTCAAGGGTCCTTATGGGGCCGTTTTGGAGGGCGTGGTTACGGTCACGATCACAGATTCGTCAGGTCTGCTGGTGCCGATGAGCATCTCTACCTCAATGGTAGGACGCTTGGTGGCCAATGGATCGGGTGAGTTAACGTACGTTGGTTACCAGAACGTTGGTGGGTTTGCTATCCTGAAACAGACTACGGCGGCGAAGAAACCGGGTACCTATAGCATTGACAGTGCCACAGGAATCGGCAGTGCAAGCGTCGAGGTTAACTTGGTGGAGGGTCAACTCGAGCTTCCGTTGGGAGCATTGCCTGCATATATCGATGCGAGTGCTTTTCAAGGGTCGGCTATTTATGAGTTCCGATTTGTCGTTGGGCAGGCCAATGGTGAAATCGATGTCATCGGGACCAGCCTGAGCGCATCGGCGCAAGGGGTCAAGACGACACCGATCGGGGCCATCGTAACGCGGGGTCGCGCATGGCCGCAAGTTGATTAAGTGATTAAGATTAAGATAAGAAGCGGAGGTGAGTTATCTACATAAATTGGAAGTTAGTCACACGAAGACGTGTACTGATTTGCTGGGAGAGTGGCGGATTAAAATAATAAACATCTATCATGCCTCGGCAGGGTGAATCAGTGCACGGGTGTTCCCGCCGACGGTCAACGGTAGTCAATATAAAGTAATATTGAGATTAATTCTTTTTTCATCATACCTTCTGCCAAATGAGATTCTCATCTCTCATATCCTCTATAAATCTCCTCCCCCGATGGGTTATCCTGCGACGTTTACAAACTCAAGGGGAGACATGCTGGAATCCTTTTTCAGTCTTCAAGCGCACGGCACGACGATAAGAAAGGAACTGGTGGCGGGACTGACCACCTTTCTTACCATGGCCTATATCACCTTTGTCAATCCCAGCATCCTCAGTGAGGCGGGAATGGATTTTGGCGCGGTGTTCGTGGCCACTTGTGTGGCAGCTGCATTCGGCACCCTGGTCATGGGACTGTATGCAAATTATCCCATTGCCATGGCCCCGGGTATGGGGCTGAATGCCTATTTCGCCTATGGTGTAGTGCTGGGCCAGGGGCATAGTTGGCAGCTTGCTTTGGGGACCGTACTCGTGTCGGGGGTGCTATTTGTTATTCTCAGTGTGTTGCCAGTCAGGGAGTGGATCGTAAATTCTATTCCCAGCTCACTCAAGATGGCGATCTCCGCCGGCATCGGCCTGTTTCTAGCCATTATCGCCTTGAAAAATGCTGGTGTCATCGTTGCCCATCCCAGCACCCTGCTCACTCTGGGGGATATTTCCGCACCGGCGCCGATATTGGCCATGGTGGGATTTTTCTTGATCGTAGCGCTGAGCTACCGCCAGACCACCGGGGCGGTAGTCATCGGTATTCTACTCACCACCATCCTGGGATTGGCTCTGGGAGTATCGGAATGGAAGGGTTTCATTTCTTTGCCGCCGGATCCGATGCCCACCTTTCTTGCGTTCGATCTCAAGGGGGTCTTTAATGTTGGACTCCTGGTCGTAGTTTTTACCTTTCTGTTGGTGGATATCTTCGATACCGCAGGAACTCTGGTGGGTGTCGCCCATCGAGCGGGACTGCTCGATAGGCATGGACGCCTGCCACGTTTGAAGCGAGCACTGCTGGCCGATTCTACAGCCACCGTAGTCGGGGCGGCGCTTGGTACTTCACCTATCACCAGTTATATTGAGAGTGCGACCGGCACCAATGCCGGTGGTCGGACCGGGTTGACCGCTGTAGTGGTCGCGGTGTTGTTTCTGTCCTGTCTATTTTTAGCCCCGCTGGCACAAACCGTACCGGCTTACGCCACAGCACCGGCGCTATTGTTTGTCGCCTGCCTGATGACTCGCGCCATCACCGAGATTGATTGGGACGATGCCACCGAGTATGCCCCGGCAGTGGTCACCGCCCTGGCGATGCCGCTGACCTTTTCCATCGCCGATGGGATCGGTTTGGGTTTCATCACCTATGCCGCGGTCAAGCTCCTCAGCGGTAACGGGAAGAAATGCCCTGCCGCGGTGTTTGTTATCGCGATATTGTTTATCGGCAAGTTCGTGTTTCTTTAGATCGGGGAGGAGTGCAGAACTATAAACGAAAACGACCGAGTTTCCCCGGTCGCTATCATTCTTCAATCGAATTAGGGTTAGTCAAGGGGAACCAGTTCTTCAGGTATTCCACCGCTAGACTCCTGCGGTGTAAACTCGAATACTGCCATTTCTACACTATCAAGGCCACTTTGTGCTTCGCTACTGCTCCAGTCGTGGTAGTCCTCCTGGAGGAGTATATTGGTTGAATAACCTGTCAACCTGTCACATACCCAATCGTCTTCTCATTAAATCCGGCCGGCATTACAGCAAGATCATAAGCTGAATATTCCACATCAGCTAATCCTACAGTGGGTGAAGAAAGACCCAATGCCGCTCCTATGGCCAATGAAACTATGGTTTTCATGACATCTACCTCGCTTGAAAGCTCGGTTGGAGGTTTGCACACTTTATCATGCGCATCTGATTCATATAGACCAACAACGCTGGTGGCGCTAGTTTTGCGCGATATTTTATTGTTATAGGGCCTGACAAAATCAGCGGACGATAGTGTACAAGAGATCGGAATAGGGTGGTCGATATGAGGTACGGCAATGATTAGCGTATGGCCCCAAGTGTGTTCTGATTAAGGGCTTTCCGGCAATGACTCAATGAAAGGCTGGGTGGGTCTATGGAAACCATAAAGGGGGCCACTTTTTTCAACGTATTGAGTCCCAATATACAACGCGAATCACCCGGCAATACGGCAACTTCTACATTACGTACCTCACATGATCCGCCAATGTTGAGTTTTTTAATACGGTAAATTGGGACGACCACACTGGCGCCGTTGGCGAGCTTCGCCGTCATGTCTCTGAGATGGTTAGCCAATCCCTTTTTTTTTAAGGTTTTGAGGGTTTCTTCGTTAATGGCTGTGTACCCTGCGCCTGTATCGATAAGTAGATCTACGGCACCTACTCCATCGATTATCCCCTCAACATAAAAAGTTGAAATCCCTTTATCTATCAGGGAAACCTTGGTATCCAATACATCTGACAAAGTGCCTTTTACACTAATAAAGCTCAGTGTAAGTAAAACAATTGCCTTCATAGGATTTGACGTCACAAGAGGCGCCTCTATGTCATCCCAGATCCACCTAGGTCCTGTAAGCACAATCAATTGCAGGGTCTAGGTGGAACTATTCTATCTTCCAGTATTTGTACTATAACTTATAACATACCTCTTTGGTTGGTGCCCAGAAATAAGCATTATGCAGCGATTTCTACACGTTTTTTACATGGACGCAAGCCCTGTTTCGAGCAGCTATGAGATTTGAGCAACACGATGATACCGTGACACTTGTTGCATGCCAGGGATAACATCATGAAAGTAAATAACATTATTTTTGTCTTGTCGTTTTCTTCGCGGCTATGTTTAATGTTTCGCCTAGTGAAGGGGGCGATGCTAGTTGGGATAATCAGCTCAGTGGAATAGACTATTTTCGCGTATCCGCCTATGTGGAAGGGGTGGATATAAGTATGCTGGTTACCTCGATGGAGATCGAGGCAGAGATGAGGCAAAGACTTCAACAGGCGGGAATCTGGGTGCTCGAAAATCATGAGGCGGAAGAAGGTGTTCCGAAACTCACACTCAATTTTTTTGCCGATTCGATCGAACCTGTTTTACCTTCCGATGAGGGCGAGGTAGTTAGAATATATCCGATCTTTATTGATCTGGAATTGGCTGAACCAGTACACGGGATTCAAAGGTCACCCAACCATTCACGGAGGTTATTGATCGGCAAGACTTGGTGGGCAAATGTTCAGGCCTGGGCCGTGGAAACAAGAATGCGCAGCATCGCGTGCATGGCAGTGGAAAAAGCATTGGATGAGTTCATAGCGGACTATCAGGCCGCCAATGCGCCTGTTGTCACGCCTTGAATAAGCAATGAGCATTCGGCAGCGGTTGGGGAAGTTATTTCATTCGCGCTCCTCAATCACAGACTTAGATTTGGCGGCTACGGCCGGCATTTCTCCTAAGCCAACGTAGGAATAGGAAGACCCAAGGCCACACTATCATGCTGGTAAATATAGGTGCCCAGTAAAGCCATGTATCGGGTGCTTGGCCCTGTATGCCCTTTACCCACAGTGTTATGCTCATTGATGGAAGAAGCATTAGGCCTACTGCTATGGTCTGTTGGCTAAGGGGATGAATTCTTATGCGTTGGTGAAGGCGAATGCTGATATAGGCCGTGATAGCGTATCCAATTGCATGTTGACCAAGTAAAGTTCCCTGGGCGGCGTCCATATAAAGGCCTAGAAACCAGGCCAAGCCAACCCCCATGATCTGTGGTAAGGCCATGGTCCAATAGATTACTACTAAGGGTATCCATGCGGGCCGATACGATATAGCCCATTCTGGTAAGGACACCATGGTCAAGGCTATTGCTGCCATGAAGGATAGTAATATTGTTAGCGCCATGGATGAGGTGTGATGCATGAAGGCAGTCCTCATATGCGACATTCGTGTTGGTCCAGCTATCGATTTTGAGTATTACATCTGGCTAGGAGTTTTCATTTCCCGCTGGCAAGCGTGGTCGCAAGGGTTGACTTTTGCCAGACCAGGAGCACCTCGCGGCTACGGTCTAGATGGGCAAAGGGTTTTGCCGTAACGATGGCAAAGGGTTTTCCGGGGGGGCGTTCGATGTGATTAATCTGGGCCACGGGGTAGTTGGGTGGGAAGCGGCCACCGAGCCCGGAAGTATTTACAATATCGCCATTCTGGATGTCTCCACTAGCAGGTATGTGGCGCAGGCTCAGGGTATCTGCTTTCCCGGTTCCAACCACTAATGTGCGCATGCCGTTGCGGCTAATCTGCACGGGCAGTGCGTGGCTAGGGTCTGAAATAAGCAGAGCTGTAGCACTTACGGCATTAACGTGAGTGATTTGGCCCATAACGCCGTTGGCATCGAGTAGCGGCTGACCTACATATACGCCATCGATGTCGCCTTTGCTTATGACGACTTGTTGTTTGTAGGGGTCGAGGTCTACGGATAACAGTTCTGCGATTGAGACCCGTTCTTCTTTGAATCGGGAAGCCGAAGTGAGTAGCTCTCGAAGTCGGATGTTTTCCTGTCCTAAAGAAGATAGCTTTTGTAATCTTGCGTTCTGAAGCATCTGCTGCGAGCGCAGCTTGCGATTGTCCTTGAGTAGCTGTTGCCGCGTAGTGAGATTCTCTGACAGCCACCGGCTCGCTTTCACCGGCAGGTCTACAAAGGATTGCATGGGATGTACGATTAGGCTGAGTACGGAGCGTACAGGATACAAAGAATCGAATCGGTGATCGATGGTCATCAAGCCAATCGATATGATTGTGAAAATTATCAGCTTGGCGGTCAGCGATGGACCGAAAGAGAATAAGGGTTTAATGACAGCCTCGTGGAAATGAAAACAGCTTACGGATAGACTTCGGTGCTTTGTCAGACATGCCTGCGCTTTGGGCGGGGATGTACGTGTATGACGCCTTAACTGCGCAGGTTTTAATCCAGGGTTAGGAAACGCCCGGCTTTTTCATCAATTATTTCCAATACACGCCCCCCGCCTGTGGCTACGGAGGTTAGAGGATCATCGGCAATGATCACGGGAATCCCTGTCTCCTCCATGATCAACCGGTCAAAGTCACGCAGTAGTGCTCCGCCCCCTGTCAACACGATACCCCGCTCGGCTACGTCTGCACCCAATTCCGGGGGGGTCTGTTCCAGGGCGGTCTTTACCGCGCTTACGATGCCATACAAGGGCTCCTGCAGGGATTCGAGGATTTCATTGCTGTTTAAGGTGAAGCTGCGTGGTACGCCCTCTGAGAGATTTCTCCCCTTGATCTCCATTTCGAGTAGCTCTTTTCCGGGGTAGGCCGTACCGATGGTATGCTTAACGCGTTCGGCTGTGGCCTCGCCGATAAGTATCCCATAGTTGCGTCGGATGTAATTGGTGATGGCGTCATCGAATTTATCTCCGCCTATGCGAACCGATGCTGAATAGACGATGCCATTTAGGGATAGAACAGCAACTTCTGAAGTTCCGCCGCCGATGTCGAGTATCATGGAACCCTGGGCCTCATCGATAGGTAGACCCGCGCCAATGGCCGCGGCGATCGGTTCTTCCACCAGATAGACCTTACGTGCTCCAGCACCTGCGGCGGATTCGCGAATCGCGCGACGTTCTACCTGCGTGGCGCCACAAGGAACACATATCAGGACTCGCGGACTAGGGCGGAACATCCGCTGATGTACCGTGCGGATAAAATACTGCAACATTTTTTCGGTCATGGTGAAGTCGGCAATGACACCGTCCTTCATTGGTCGAATGGCGGTAATATTCTCCGGGGTACGCCCGAGCATACACTTAGCCGCGGCTCCCACGGCCTCGATGGATTTAGTCCCGCCTGTGCGGTCCTGGCGGATGGCGACAACGGACGGTTCGTTGAGCACGATACCCTCGCCACGCATGTATATCAGTGTATTGGCGGTACCGAGATCAATCGAAAGGTCGTTGGAAAAAAAACCGAGAACACGGCCTATCATGATAGTCTGTATAACTCTGTGATTTTTAACGAAAGCACTACTCTAGCAGTGGACCCAACCTTGGGCAAGTTATTAAAATGTGATACTTTGGCCGTCTTGAGTGAATGGAGGTTTTGAGGGTCTTAAAGGAATGTAGACGAAAAGCGTTAACCAACCGGCGCGAAGATATCTAAGTTGGATCCTGCAAGTTATTGGTCTTGCAGGACCCAGCTCAAAAATCAATCCTGGAGTGTAGCCATGCCTTTAAACACGGAAGATGTGAAGAAGATAGCCCACCTTGCTCGTTTGGCCATCAAGGAGGAAGATGTTCATCTTTATGTAAAAAATCTTTCCGATATTTTGAATTTTGCCGAACAAATGAACGGTGTGGATACGCAGGGGGTAACCCCTATGGCCCATCCCCAGGATGCAACCCAGCGTTTGCGGGAGGATAAGGTAACAGAACCTGATCAGCGTGAGCGTTTTCAACATATCGCCCCGGCTACAGAATCCGGATTGTATCTGGTGCCACGGGTGATCGAGTGACTACCGGCCATTGTTTGGGAGTTCTCGATGCATAGTAAAACAATTACAGAACTATCCATGGCGCTGGGCAGGGGAGAGTTCTCTAGTGAGGAGTTGACCCGCTACTATTTGGATAGGATCAGTCGGTTTAATGCTGCGCTGAATACCTTCATTACGGTTACCCCAGATATTGCGCTAGGCGCTGCTCGTAAGGCCGATGAACGAATAAGGTTGGGAAAGGCGGGGCCATTGACAGGAATACCCATCGCGCAAAAGGACATCTTCTGCAGCAATGGGGTCAAAACTACCTGCGGGTCCAAGATGTTAGATAATTTTGTATCGCCTTATGACGCCTCAGTGATAGAACGATTTAGCCAAGCGGGTGCGGTCATGGTCGGTAAGACCAATATGGATGAATTTGCCATGGGATCTTCTAATGAGACCAGTTATTACGGTCCCGTTAGAAATCCCTGGGACAGCGACCGAGTACCCGGGGGATCGTCTGGTGGATCGGCCGCGGCGGTCGCCGGGCGTCTCGTACCAGGAGCTACCGGCACGGATACCGGAGGATCCATTCGGCAACCTGCCTCATTCTGTGGCGTGACTGGCTTGAAACCCACCTATGGTCTGGTCTCCCGTTACGGAATGATCGCCTTTGCCTCCAGTCTGGACCAAGCCGGTCCCTTTGCGCGCACGGCCGAGGACTGTGCCTTGTTACTCTCTACTATGGCCGGATTCGATGCGCGTGATTCCACCAGTATCGACCTTCAGATCCCGGACTACCGCGCTGGTCTCGGAAAACCTCTGGCGGGTTTGCGTATCGGCCTGCCCACCGAATATTTTGGCGAAGGATTCGACCCGGGGGTGATAGAGGCAATCGAACAGGCCTTGACCGTATACGAAGCACTGGGATGCGAACTAAAGGAAATTCATCTACCCAATCTCCCTCTTTCCGTGCCGGTATATTATGTCGTTGCGCCGGCGGAGTGTTCTTCCAATTTGGCGCGTTACGACGGGGTGCGTTTTGGTCATCGCTGTGAAGATCCATGCGATCTTGAGGATATGTACAAGCGTTCCCGTGGCGAGGGTTTCGGAGCGGAAGTCAAGCGTCGCGTCATGATTGGTACTTATACCCTGTCAGCGGGATACTATGATGCCTATTACCTCAAGGCGCAGAAGATTCGACGATTGATCAGTGACGATTTTCGGCGGGCATTTCAGGATGTTGATGTGATTATGGGGCCTACTTCCCCAACAACGGCCTTTCGGTTGGGCGATAAAATGGATGATCCCATTACGATGTATCTATCAGATATCAATACCATTGCCGTCAATCTTGCAGGGTTACCCGGTTTATCCATACCGGCCGGGTTAGTGCAGGGCTTGCCTGTCGGGCTGCAGATCATTGGAAACTATTTTACCGAACAAAGCTTGCTGAATTTGGCCGATCATTTTCAGCGTGAAACCGATTGGCATGCCAGGGTACCACAAGGCTTCGAGTGAGGTGATGGGCAGCTCTCCTTCGATTCTCCCCAAACTCTAAGCTGAATAGTTACTAAAGACCGAGGATTTACAAATGCAATGGGAACCCGTCATCGGGCTTGAAATACATGCGCAACTAGCAACACGGAGCAAAATATTTTCCAGTGCGTCCACTGCCTATGGCGCGGCACCTAACACCCAGGCCTGTGCCGTTGATCTGGGGTTGCCCGGGGTGTTGCCGGTATTAAACCGCAATGCAGTGCGTATGGCTATCAAGCTCGGGTTGGCCATTGGGGCGACTGTGGTCACTCATTCCGTGTTTGCGCGTAAGAACTATTTTTATCCCGATTTGCCCAAGGGGTATCAGATCAGTCAGTACGAGTTGCCGGTGGTCAAGGGTGGACATCTGCGTATCGAGCCCGACGGTGAGGTCGCGCAGGAGGTGGGGGTTACCCGGGCTCACCTGGAGGAAGACGCCGGTAAATCCCTGCATGAGGATTTCCACGGACTGAGCGGTATCGACCTCAACCGCGCCGGTACACCGTTGTTGGAAATCGTCTCGGAACCAGATATGCGTTCCGCCGCTCAGGCAGTGGCTTATATGAAAAAGCTGCACACGCTGGTTCGCTATCTTGAAATCTGTGACGGCAATATGCAGGAAGGATCATTTCGTTGTGATGCCAATGTCTCGGTAAGAAAGAAGGGACAGACAACCTTTGGAATCCGCGCGGAGATCAAAAACCTCAATTCCTTTCGCTACGTGGAGCGGGCGATAAACTATGAAATCGAGCGCCAGGCCGATGTATTGGAGGCCGGTGGGAAAGTGGTACAGGAAACCCGGCTATATGATTCGCAACGAGATGAAACCCGTCCGATGCGAAGCAAAGAAGAGGCCAACGATTACCGTTACTTTCCTGATCCCGATCTGTTGCCGGTAGAGATTACCGCGGAGCTGATCGAAGAGCTGCGCTTAGAACTGCCGGAGTTGCCCGATGAGAAGCGACAGCGATTCGTTGCGGATTACGCGCTAAGCTCCTACGATGCCGGTATTCTTACGGCCAGCCGAGAGATGGCGGACTATTTCGAAAAGACCCTCGAACATAGTGCAGTTCAACCAAAACTTGCGGCAAACTGGATGATGGGAGAACTGTCCGCACTGCTTAACAAACAGGCCATGAGCATTGTCGATTCTCCTATCGGTCCGGAGAGGTTGGGGGGATTGCTGAAGCGTATTGCGGATCAGACGATTTCCGGTAAGATCGCCAAGCAGGTGTTCGAGTCCATGTGGGCCGTTGATGAAACCGCGGATGAGATCATTGAGGCCAGGGGACTCAAGCAGATTACCGACAGATCGACCATCGAAACATTGATAGACGAGGTCATTAACGCCAGTTCGCAACAACTCGAACAGTACCGCGCCGGTAAAGATAAGGTGTTCGGTTATTTCGTCGGTCAGGTCATGAGGCGATCGAAAGGAAAGGCCAACCCTGCTCAGGTCAATGAGATCTTGCGGCGCAAATTGAAGGAATAGTCTTTGGGTTCAGAGGTTTTTAATATTACGTGTACTGGTCTAGCTAGGTCAAGCCTTGGCTTGCAGCTCCCGATTAACCTTTAATCCGCTGTTTCAACATTGCCAATCCTCATGGCGTACTTACTTACGGTGTCAGGTCTTGTACTTACGGTGTCAGGTCTTGCAATCAAGCATTTATGAATTCACGAGAGGGC
>JAAEPA010000200.1 GCA_024222475.1 Gammaproteobacteria bacterium
GCCGTAAAGCGTCTGCATAAAATCGAGGAAGAGCAGGAAACAATCGAAGACGATCCCGTACATCATGTACTGGGCCATCTCCTCGATCAGTGACCAGTCGATTCGTTTCTTGATATCGACGATCATGTTCTGTATCCAGAGAAGCAGGATCAACAGCCCGATACCCGATATAAAGGCACCAGTAAGAAAGAGCAGCGGCGCAATTGCGGTATGGTTCATGTACCGCCCGGGATTAAGCTCCATGACCACGCCCGTATACCAGTGGGTAGACAAGGCCAGTACGATGGCGATGATACCGAGGATCTTTGCCCACAACAGGTTTTCCTTTATCACGAAGTAGACGTATGCAAACATGGACACAGGGTAGGAGAAAATCAGCAGGGAGCCCCAGGCCATGGGCCCGGTACTGTGCCAATAACCAGGCAGCATGAGATATATGAAACGCACCGGTTTGCCCAGATCCCAGATCAACACGATCGGAACGATCAGCAACAGAACAATCGCTTGCACCGATGCCGTCAGGGCCAGTGGTTTGTATCGTTTGATTCCGAAGACCCAGCCAAAACTTGAAATAACGAATGAACCCGCGCTGGCGCCCACCAGCCAGAAATAGATGGAAATCGGTGTCCCCCACGCCACGTGGTGGAAAACATTGTATGTGACTACACTATCCAATCTGTTGGCCTCTCTCTAGCCGAAGAAAAGTCTCTTGAATGCATCCAGCACTACGCTGGCCTTATGTGGAACCGTACGTATGAAATCAACCATATTTTTCGTCACCTGATGCATTGTCGATTCGCCCTCCACGATATCGCCAAACGCATCTCCCTGGTGGTTTCTCTTGAAGGTGTTGAACTCCTCACGGAGTTGAGATGTCCGGTTTTGATAGCTGTGTGGCTCATCCATGATTTCCCAGTCACCACCGATATAGAAAACTGATGGACTGGTACCCAGCTCCGGCTTTAATACGGTCACCGGTTCCCTGGAGACCAGCTTGGCCACTTCACTATCGGGATCGTTCAGGTCACCAAAGATCCGTGCGCCGCCCACACAAGCCTGGACACAGGCGGGAACAACCCCTCTTTTGACCCGGTGGATGCAGAAAGTGCATTTGTCCACCACCGCATGCGGTAGATTCATGTCGGTCCGCTTTTCCGGTATCAGATGCCGGGAGTTGTAGGGACACGCGACCACACAGGTACGACAGCCGATACAGCGGTTATACCGTTGCAGAACGAAACCATCCTTGTGCTTGAAAGTGGCCTGGGTTGGGCAGTTGCGCACACAGATCGGGTAGTCACAATGGTTACAGAGGCGGGGCATGAAGACCCGTCTGGTGTTTGGATACCTTCCTTTATCCGCCACCTTCACCCATGTTCGCCAGACACCAAGCGGAGTGCCAAACTCTGCCTTGCAGGCCACGACACAGGACATGCATCCGATGCACTTCCGGAGATCGATCGCCATCGCATACCGCTTCGTCCCGGGGACACCCTTTGTCCCAGGCGTCTGAATTCCGTAAGAACGGCGCGGAAGATGAGCAAATTTCTCGCTGTTGTTATTCTCTGTCATACAAGACCCATCAGCCCTGTGTCAGCGTTTTCATTGCCCTTCCACAGAAAACAGGGGAGGGCGCATAACAGAACCTTTTTGCCAGTATTTGTCATTGTCACTTCAATATATCCTGATGGAGAGCCTCCACCGTCCGGGAACTCTTTACAGGGTCATTGATCACACAGAATGCCTACCTGAGACACTGACCGCGCTATTCATGGCGGCACTTACGTGCTGATAATCATGAGAAAACGGAACCATCAACGGCGCTGACTATTTCCTGCTACCGGATAATTTCAATCATCATTTGGTAAAGCTACTGCGTATATATGTAATTACCTTCCAGAGTTCTTCCTCCGAAAGATTGACATCGGTGCCCGGGCCAAACCCCTCCATGTCGGTACCTTCGCTTCCCTCCATCGTAATCCAGAACAGCTGCCCGTCCTTCCTGCTTTCAAGGTACCCGGGCTCGTTGAATGCAGTAGGTTTGATCTCCATGTCATCTGCAGACGACCCTTTGCCGTCACCCTGCTTTCCATGACACTTCTTGCACTTCTTTTTATAAATCTTCTTGGCAGACTTGAGGAACTCATCAACGTCATCAACATCGTAAGGGTTACTCATCTCGAGGAATTTCGGTGAAGCGGTTGGAGTCTTGTGCTCCGAATCTGCTACTGCCGGCCCAAACAACACAGATCCCAGAACAACAAACAGCGCGGTTATAACTTTCATACTCTTCTATACCTCGTTGACAGGGCAAGGTTGGGAAAGGGGCCGTGACAATCCACGGCCCCTTAATTATCACAATGAATATCTCTTGCCCTCAGTAGATATCATGCGTTGTGTTATAGATGTTGAATTTACCCGTGGGGGTGAACAGGCCCTTTATCCTTTTCTTCACCTTCAGGGTCTTGTCATCGATCACAACGACCTCGCCCTCTTTGTCCCAGAGAGAAATCCATGCCTCGTCGCCGGCCTTGTTAAACTCGATATGGACAACCTTTTTATCAAAGGTCATCTCTTTCGGCTTGGCCGTGGGATTGGTCTTGTCGAAGATGGTGAGTACCTTGCTCTTGTTTATGTTGATGGTATTGTCGCAATAGACCCACTTGCTGTTGTCATGGGTCTTGATGAACAGCGAGTTACCATCCAGCTCCCATTCCCGCACCACGGTCCAGGCATACTTCTTCGACGTATCGGTGCTGATTATGGAAACCAGTCCCTCACCGAGATGCACCGTTGCCCACAC
>JAAEPA010000201.1 GCA_024222475.1 Gammaproteobacteria bacterium
AGAACGGCTTATCCTCTTTTGCAAGACGCCCAAGATGTTCGATGGTTTCGCGCTGATACTTCTCGTGCATGGCATCGTAGTGTGCCTGAGTCCAAACCTCTCCTGCTTTGAAGTCCACCTCGTGAGCCTCTTTGCCTTTGGCACCTTCCATGGAATAGACCAAACCGCCAGGCTTAAACTGTGCGTCCAACGCAAACGGGTCAGTGTTTGACCCTGGCAACCAACCTTGCAGAGCTTGCGAATGATCGGACTCCGGCGTCATGAAGCCCAAAAGAACCTGCTGGTGGATTGGGAAAGATGCGTAGTCAAAACCTTGATTGTGGGGATAGCTTTCAGCAATGTCACCCATATGCCATTTCCCGATATGCACCGTGTTATAACCCGCATCCGATAATACCTCGGCAATGGTGACCTCCTCTGCGGCCAGTCCTTCACCCGCCACCATGGCCTTCACCTCACCCAGACCGTTACGCACCGGATGACGCCCTGTCATCAGGGCGACCCGAGACGGGGTGCAGGATGTCTCGGTATACATGCGCATGAAGGAAAGCCCCTCATCGGCAAAACCATTGATACGTGGCGTACTAGAACCCCGGACATAATTCATTTCCGGTATTCCCATCTCACCGAATGACAAATCATCCACTAGAACATAAAGAATATTGGGTGGCTTCCCGCCGTTCTTTTTCCTGAACTTTGCAAGCTTGGCATCGACGCTCTTATCGTCAGCCGCCCACTTTTCCGCATGCTGACCTTCCAGGATGTAATACTCCGCATCATGCACGATCTTGTTTGCTGCTGATAAATTGCCAATCGACAACAGTGCGATTGGTAGCAGGGCCAAAGGGGAAAGTAGTTTGCGCATTATTAACCTCGAAGTGTTTAGCTTCACCGCGATCCTGGCTCAATCCTAATTTTACCAGGGTAATAGCGATTGCGGTAAATTTGTAAGATTATCGATTATCAGCCAAAATCATCAGAGACAACATCCAAAAGCCGCAAAATAACCCCGTTCCGAGTAGGCAAAATGAATACTGATACGGCAATTGTGCTGGTAGAGCGTAAATTTGACAGTTTTGAAGAATTTTCCGAGCTGGCTGTTGCGTGGAATGCAGATTTCCGTCAGTTAGACGCAGAATGCTCTAAGTCAAATATGTTTCAGGCGAAAATTGGAGCGTTGCTGTTGTCCAGCGCGTGCCTTGGATGCCATGTCGAACAGCGCGGTGAAACGCCAAATGGGATGCGGACATTTGCTATTCCTAATATTGGTAGTTCAGAAATGAATTGGTTTGGAAGATTAGTTTGCGATGAATCCCTGTTACTATTCCCCCGACATGGTGAAATAGATGTATATAGCCGTCCCGGCTTTAGCGTATTGACGTTTAGTGTTCCAGAAGCATTACTCTATGCATATCTCGCTGAAAGGGGTATTCATAATCCGGACAACGTGCTTGGACAGAATGAGATCATTCTTCGATTACCAGCACGACTGTTGCAGAAACTGCGCCACCTTTTGAAACAAGCCCCAGCGATTGCGAAAAGAGCAAGTGCATTTCCCATCCTTGTTGGTGAGTTCCAGGACGAGGTGCTTTCGATAATCTTGCAAGCCTTTGCTAATCACCAGCCCGAAAAATTCGCACCGTGGCAGAAAAGCCATGGCAAGCTTGCACGAACGCTTGATTATGTTCGTACAAACGCAGACACACCTTTACGCATAGTAGACCTCCAGCGTGTATCAAAGCTGTCTGAACGCAGTTTACAGATCCTCTTTAAACGTGAACTGGGAGTTAAGCCCAAATCATATCTGACAGGGCATCGACTCTATAGCGTGCATCGAGAGTTATTGAGATCCAGTGCGAGCAATACCCGCGTCGCAGATGTTGCAAATAATTGGGGATTCTGGCACATGGGACATTTTGCAGCTGATTATCAGAAGATTTTTGGCGAGCTGCCTTCCGCAACACTCAAGCGATTCCTTTAACGTAGGTAACGGCTTGAATGACCGTTTTCGCTTTTCCTGTAAAGGGCGCGGGGTATGCCCGTCGTGCAACGCCCGGCGCATGGCGGAGACGGCGGCGCACCTGGTCGATCACGTCTTCCCGCCGCTGCCGGTGCGCCAGTGGGTATTGTCGCTGCCAAAGCGGCTGCGCTATTTCCTTCGCAACGACCGGCGCACAGTCACCTCGGTTCTGACGATCTTCCTGCGGGTGGTCGAGCAGGTACTGCGCGAGCGAGCCGCCGGTGCCGCCCCCAAGGCGAGACTGGGGGCTGTGAGCTTCGTACACCGCTTCGGGTCATCGCTCAACCAGCATGTCCATTTCCACT
>JAAEPA010000202.1 GCA_024222475.1 Gammaproteobacteria bacterium
CCTATTTCGACGGTGAACTGAAGGCCACTGCAAACCCAAACGAGGCGCTTTCCGTCGCCGGCGATATACGCATCGACCAGGGGACCTATCGCGCCTATGGGCAAGACCTCAGGATCGAGCAGGGAATTATTTCCTTCGCCGGTGGGCCTCCCGGTAATCCAGGAATCAATCTGCGTGCCACTCGCCAGATCGATGAGGTCATCGCGGGTATCAATGCCATTGGCCCAATCAAGAAACCACGACTCAATACCTTTTCTACTCCGACGATGAGTGAAAATGACATCATTTCCTACCTGCTGATCGGTAGACCAGCTCGTGATGCAGGAGGCAAAGGGGACAAGCTGGCGGTCGGTCGGCAGATCAACAGTAAATTGTCGGTAAAGGTGGGCACTGATCTGGATACCGGAGAAGCCGAGTTTTCCTCGCGTTATCGGCTGTCTCGCAAAACACATGTTGAAGCCACGACGACACCAAGGAGCAGTGCCGCGGACCTCTTCTACACCTGGGAATTAGAATGACGTGACGCCGAATAGGGACCGATCATCCTGTTTTAAACCTTATTCTATTTTTTCCGTACTGGAATGACTGCGATAACCTCGGTGCCTTGGTTGGGTTTGCTGTTGAGGGACAAGTGTCCGCCGTGAGCCTCGGCGATCACCCGGCAGAGGTAGAGACCCAGTCCATAGCTACCGGTTTTTCTTTGCCGTGATTTGTCTACGCGATAAAACGGTTCAGTGAGATGGGGCAGATGTTCCGTCTCCACCCCGGCGCCATGGTCTCGTACGCGGATGTTTAGTTTCTGCGTAGTGGATAATTCGATCAGTGGCGGTGGGCCTGCCTGGCTATTGTGTCGAAGCGCATTTTCTAACAGGTTCTTGATTAACAGCTTGATTCGTGGGGCATCGAGTAGGAAATACGGATCACCGGGCAACAGCTGTGTTTCGATGCGCTGTTCGACGAAGAATTCTCCGATGATGTCCATCACCAGTTGATTCATGGATGTGGGTGTTTTATTCAGCACACTGTGGCGGGTATTGAGACGCTCCGTTTCGAGCAGCTCGCTGATCAGGGTGTCCATCTCTTGCAGGTCCTGCCTGATCTCTCTTGCCGGATTGGAATCTTCCAGCAATTCCAGCGAAACCCGTGCCCGAGTGATGGGACTGCGTATTTCATGACTGATCGCCAGCAACAGCTGGCGTTTGGCATCCAGCATTTTTTGAATGTCGTCCGCCATGGCATTGATATTGGAGCCCAGTGTCCCGAGTTCATCCTTACGCGTCACCGCGATACGATGGCCGAGATCCCCCTGCCCGATACGTTGTACGCCTTGTTGGATGTTCTCTATCGGTTGGAACATCCAACGAATGCCGCGATAGCTGAGGAATAGAATCAGCAGCATGATCCCCAGGAGCAACAATCCGAACCAGATGCCGTGCACGTGTCCGGCACGTCCATGGATGAGCAGATACACCTGATAGGCCTCCCGGGC
>JAAEPA010000203.1 GCA_024222475.1 Gammaproteobacteria bacterium
CACGAGAAGCGAGGGCGATAATCTCGAGCAGGTTGGCTGTCCATACCAATATGATGGCAAAGACCGCTACCAACAGGTAACCCTTGTTGGACGATAATTTTCCCCTGCTCGCTTCACTCGCCAGGCCTCCAGCACCGACGGTATCGGCAACACCTGCGCTGAACTGGCTCATGATTGCGGCCACGATAAGCATCAAGGGTAATGCGGCTGCCGCAAGCCCGGTTGCAGCCACGATATCTGCAATCCGGATGTGCGCAAGGTTTATATGTTGCACTATTGGCATCAATACAATGACTGATATCACATACAGTACGCCTGCTATCAGTTGCGCCCGGCGCATGGTTCGTACACGCACATCGGCATGATATTTTTCACCCAGAAACCGGGATGTCTCGAACCCCTGCACTACCAGCAATATTCCAGCCAGCATAAAGGCTTTGGTCATCCAGCTTCTTTCCTTAATATCAAAGGTGAGGGATTGATCGGATTGTATGAAATTGAAGTCGTATACAGACACCCCGACCAACAGAGCCGCAACAATAGATAACTGGATCGACATTGCAAATGCTTCAAGTTTCTCAAGCCCACCCAGCCCACGCAGGAATCCGATCGCCGCAATAAAAACTATGATGACCGTTGTCAGGGCTCTTTCCCAACCAAATTGATCCACAAAACCCAGGTAGTTGAGTAAAAAAGACGATAGCA
>JAAEPA010000204.1 GCA_024222475.1 Gammaproteobacteria bacterium
AATCTTGTACTAACGATCAATAGTTCAGGGATTAACAAATCACGCCTAAATCTATTTGGCCAGGGCGGTATTTATTTCGCTGATACTACTCTATCCGGACCATTTGATAGCGTAAGTAAGAATAGTAACGGGTTTTTACTTGCTGCCGGGGTCGAGATTATGCTCAATCGACATTTTAGTCTTAGAGCTGAAGCTTATCATTTGTTTGATGTTGAAGATTTTGCAGATGATGAATCAATCTCGTCCTTAAATTTGGGCGGACATTTTATCTTCTAGTCTATGCAGAGGGTAGGAAGCATAAACGCTATGCCTGGGCAGTGAGTAACCGCAGTTGTAGTTAGTCGAGAAAGGCGATGACCGCCTGTTGTTAAAACAAAGTCGTTGTATCCGTGTCAATAGTTGAGTGTCAGCTGTTGGCCGTAGGTCGTCTCACGTATTAGATTTGCCAGCGTCTCCTTTGGAGAAACCAGAGGCCCAAACTCATTGAATCAGCGGCGATAAGCGACTGTCAGCTCAACTCAGACGCTCGATGCGGTAAGAACAATCGCGCGTAATGTTCCCATACTGACGTGCAATTTTTTCGTTGGGGTCGGATAAACATCGCAGTTTGCCCTTAGTCGTTTACTAAGTAGACGTCCATCGATTCGGACAACCCTTTGAACATGTATTGGCCGTGGTGTGTGAGTTGAATACCCGAACCAGCAATAAGATCCTTCACGGTGCGCAATACCAAGATTTCACTGGCCCCCCGCGAGTGCCCCGATACGGGCAGTCATGTTGATTGCAATACCATGAATTTCGCCCTCGTGGAACTCGACTTCGCCGGTATGCAGGCCGAGTCGAATCTCTATGCCCAAGGGCCTGAGTCTACGGGAAATCGCCATGGCGCATTTGATTGCCCGTCCCGGGCCATCGAAAGTGGTCAAGAAGCAGTCTCCAGTAAAGCGTACCTCATTGCCTCGGAAACGTTCCAACTCGGTGTGCAATACCGCGTTGTGGGTGGTCATGAGACCCTGCCAGCGCTCGTCACCCAGGGCCTCCGCCTTGGTGGTCGATCCAACGATGTCGCTAAACATGACAGTGACAAGGACTCGGTCGATAATGGGAACCGACTTTGAACCTGTTATAAATTCTTCGATTTCCATAGTGATTCGTTCAAAATCTCCGACCCATGGGAGGTGATCAGCGCCTGGGAGTTCCACGTATCTGGCGTTTGGGATACATTCACCGAGGGTTCGACCAGCTTCTACTTCAATTGTTACGTCATCCGTCCGATGTATGACGAGCGTCGGCACTTGGATCGACGGAAGCACATCGGTAATTTCGATTTTGCTATTCATGCGCATGATTTTTATAGCATCGCCTGGTGTTGCTCCGAGCCGTTCGAACTTTCCCCACCATTGGATAAAGGCGGGATCGTCCGCCTTGGATGGTGCAAAATCTGGAATGCTTGCGCCACTACCCCAATTGCTGCCGATATATTGAAAAAGCGTTTCTAATGATTCTTCGGTCGGAAACCAAGACTTGAAACTAGCAAATGCGCCATAAAGGAGTAAGTATCCCCCGGCAAAGCCCGGGGCTACTTACTGCCGGTGCCATTTTTCACGGAGTCGGAACCGGATACCCAGCTAACACTATATATTAAGGGGTACGAGCAATAATTTTGCCATAAACCGGTTTCCCTTCGAAATTTCAGATACGGTTGCAGGTAAGCGTATCTATAATGACAGGAGTCGATTCGGAGCGGAATATCCAGGGTCGGCACAGCGATGGGAATGGTTCAGGTGCTCAACGTGTTGCGGGAATAGTATTGCCGGTAGTCGTCGGATTACGAGGCCTCGGACAGGTGTACTTCCTCCCCGAGTGCCTGGTTGATGGCATTCACCAATTCTTCCCGATCGATTGGTTTGGCCACCCACAGGTTAATGCCGGCGGCGATGTATTCATCGATGTGCTCTTTCATGGCGTCGGCGGTCACCGCGATAATGGGTGTCGAGGCCTTTGCACCTGGTAGCTGCCTGATCAGGCGCGTGGCGTCGGTGCCATCCATCTCCGGCATCCGAATGTCCATCAAGATCAGGTCGTATTCATTCTGTTCGAGACTGGCTACCGCTTCGCTGCCGTTTTCGACCGTGGTAACGCGGTGACCGAGCGGCGCGAGGAACTTTTTGATCACGTACTGGTTTGCCGGGTTGTCCTCG
>JAAEPA010000205.1 GCA_024222475.1 Gammaproteobacteria bacterium
AGGAACGAACCCGGCAACCGCAACAACAACCTGGGCTTTCGCCTTGCGAGTACCAGCCATCCGCCCGATGGATGCCGTCTACGGATTGCATCCCTGCGCATAAGGTTTGTCCAGCCCTGTCGTGCCCGTGCCGGCCTTGTCCGGACAAAGAGAACCAAGCCCCCGGCGTCTGGTAGTGAGAGCGAAGGCCGTCGGGGGCTTTTCAATACGCTGCGTAACACAGTAGAGTTCCGGATTAAGGTGAGCAGGGGTGCGTTCTATGCGCCATTTTTAATGGCGGTTTAGAGCCAGATTATCGTCAAACCAACAAATAATGAGTGCAAAGACCGATACAGGGTTAAGGGTTCCCCCATCCATTTTTATAAGCTACAGCCACGCTGACGAGGCATGGAAGGATCGGGTCGTAACACAGCTCCGCACGCTGGAGTCCGAGAGGCACTTTGATGTTTGGGAAGACCGCCAAATTGCCGTTGGGGATGATTGGTATCCTGAGATCGAGAAGGCATTGACCGAGGCTAGTGTCGCCATTCTCCTCGTCTCGGCTAAATTTTTGACCTCGCGTTTCATAAAAGGTGAGGAGGTGCCACGGCTGCTCAAGCGTCGTTCGGAAGAGAGCTTGCGAGTCATCCCGCTAATAGTCAAGCCTTGTGTCTGGCGGCGCATAAGCTGGCTAAAAGGCATTCAAGTCCATCCCAGAGATGGTCGTCCTCTGTCTGGAGGCAGTGACCACGAGATCGAAGAGGAACTCACCAAGCTGGTGGCCGAGGTGGACGACTTTCTCAAGGCGTCGCGCGAAGCCTCGAGCCCGTTGGATTCTTCCCCCGACTCAAGCCCAGTAGACATTCAACCGCGATTTCAAAATGAGCAGATTCGTGTGCTTTCCGAAAAGCTAAAGTCGGCCTATCAACAAAAAGACGAACTACTGCGCACTGGACAGGACACCACAGCGGTCCAGGAGCAAATCTTGAAGTTGCGTAGTGAGATACGTGAAGGTCCTCAGCTCCAGGCAGGTGATTTCCTGTTGGATGGTCGTTATCAATTACTCGAACCTCTTGGATCTGGGGGCTTTGCCAAGGTCTGGAAGGCTATCGACATGAAACCTCATGAGCCGGTGGCCATTAAGGTGCTGCACGGCCAACATGCCGATGACAGGTCCCGTCGGGAACGATTCTTCAGGGGCGCGCGCAAGATGGCGGCGCTGCATCATCAGGGGATCGTACGGGTACTCGAGGAGAAACTCAAAGACGAGAACCATCTCTTTTTTGTGATGGAATATCTGGAGGGCTATGATTTTCACAAAGCGGTTCTCGGAGATCTCATTCCTGTAGGCGAGCGTCTGAATATCATCACTGAGGTAGGCGAAGCGCTTCAGTTCGCTCACGGACGAAGTATCGTGCATCGTGATATAAAACCGGCCAACATCGTTCTGGATGAACAGAGTAGGCCGAAGCTGACGGATTTTGATCTGGTGAGGGCGAAGGATACCACGGCCTTGACGCGTTTCGGCGGTGCCTTGGGCACGTGGATCTATGCGGCGCCAGAACTTATGTCCAGTCCTCAGGATGCGAGCGTGTCGGCAGACGTCTACGGATTGGGGATGACGGCGGTGTTTGCGCTTTACGGTGCTGATCTGCCTTTAGAGGTCGTGCGGGATGCACATGGTTTTATAGAAAGGCTGGAGGCTTCTCCAGGCATAAAAAAAGTACTGCAAAGGGCGGTTGAATGGGAGTGTGGAGATCGATTTATATCGGTTGCCGAGTTCTGTGAGGCGCTTGCTGATGCGTGCAAATCGCCCCTCTCGGAATCTATTGTTAGAAAAACGCCATCTCAGTTGTCTCAAACGTCACTGCCGGGGCTACAGGATAAATTAAAAAACGGCTCTCCGGCGCCGAAGATGGTCTGGTTACCTGGTGGGACGTTCAGGATGGGGGATATTCAAGGCAAAGGTTGGGGGCAGGAAAGGCCGGTGCACGAGGTGACTTTGGATGCCTTCGCGATAGGGCGCAATCCGGTGACGGTGGGTG
>JAAEPA010000206.1 GCA_024222475.1 Gammaproteobacteria bacterium
ATCCCTGCAGTAGGGACAATACCAGAAGTTGTATAAGATCCATGCGCCGTCTCTATAGGTAGAAATCAAAGTCTAATTCGCAAATCCCGCAAACCAAAACCTGGAATCGGGGCATCAAATCGCTTGCCCAGGGCAATGACCTGAAACCGTTCGCCCATCTCCGAAGGCAGGGTTAGTCGTTTGATCTGCTGAGAATATTCCAATCGTAGACCCTCATCGAGCACCTCGGAAAATATTTCGTCCAGACCACTGGCCAACAGAAAATGGGCCTGTGTGGTATACCCTAACAACTGTAATCCGGATTCAACGCCGGCCTGAGCTACCGCAGTGAAATCAACATTGGCGCTGATATCTTGCAGGCCAGGATAAAAGAAGGGATCCTCGTGCGCTAGATGCCGGTAGTGGCACAGCAAGGTACCCTGGATTCGTTGGGGATGATAATATTCACGACGAGGATAACCATAGTCAATCAGGATCATCACGACCTGCTCCATGGCTTTCCCCAGTGCCTTAAACCACGGATCAAGACGCAGATTGACCTCTGAATGATAGCCCGTAGGTAGGGCTTGCGGTAATTGCCCGCAAAGATGCTCTACCCTCGCCCGCAACGCTGTCGCCGCCTCACGTTTAGTCCAAACGAGCCGGCCTCGATTAGAAACCCCCACTCTGCGCTCGAACACACAACCTTCGTGCAGGTAAAAACAATGCACGGGCATAGCATCCAGCAACTCGTTGGCCAACACTACCCCGCGAAACCCTCCCTGGGGAAGAGCGCTCAACCAGCATACCCTTTCATACCACTGAGGCACTCGTCGTTGCAGGGTCTCGGCTTGGCGTTGACGCAGCTCAGCACTCAACTCTAGAATATAATATCGTGGCGGCAATAACCCTTGATCCGCCAAGGTTTCCAAAATCTGGGCCGCCATCACTCCAGTGCCGGCGCCAAGCTCCAGAATATTTCCTTGTGGAATGGCATTGAGTATTGAAATACATTGTCGGGCCAGACACTGGGAGAACAGCGCAGACACCTCTGGTGCAGTAACAAAATCTCCGAACTTTCCAAACTTTCCGGCACCCGCACTGTAATAACCCAGCCCCGGTCGATAAAGTGCTAATTCCATATAACGATCAAATCCGATGCTACCCCCAGCTGCATCAATTTCTTCACGGATTACTTCCGTAAGCCGGTGACTATGTTTCTTGGCATCGGCATCGGGTTCCGGGAGACTCTTAACTGCTTGGAACATCGCATTATAATCTCATCGAGTATGGATACATAGAGACTATGATAGAGTATGCCTCTGATCAATAAAGACCAAATCAGATTGTTCGGATATTTGCACTTTACCAATAAATCACTACCAACATGAAGGATACAATACTGCAACCAAGTGGGAAAACCGTGTTAATCACGGGTGCGGCCCGGCGTATCGGGGCGACCCTTGCTAAAACCCTACATCAGGCAGGGATGAATATCGCCCTACATTACCGCGGCTCAACGGCTGAAGCCGAGCAGCTTTATCATGAGTTAAACCTTTTGCGTAAGGACTCCGCTGTACTGTTGCGGGCAGATCTATTGAACAAGCAGGAACTGGAACCGCTAGTTGCACAAGCACAACAACGCTGGGGGCGTCTGGATGTACTTATAAACAATGCCTCAAGCTTCTACCCTACCCCATTAGGCAGGATCACCGAACAACACTGGAATGATATTCTCGGAACCAATCTGAAGACCCCCCTGTTCCTTTCTCAGGCCGCTGCACCTTATCTCAAGATCACTCATGGCTGCATCATCAACATCGTCGATATCCATGCCGAGCGCCCGCTAAAAAACCATACCGTATATTCTATCGCCAAGGCAGGGCTGGCCATGTTGACCAAATCCATGGCTAGGGAACTGGCCCCCGAGATTCGCAGTAACGGTATTGCTCCAGGGGCCATCATGTGGCCGGAGGCCGATGACTACGCGCCCCTACATCAGGAAATCATCGAAAAAACAGCGCTGAAACGCCGGGGAAGTCCCGAGGATATCGCCCGTGCGGCACTGTTTCTGATTCGAGACGCAACTTATGTCACCGGCCAAGTCATTACCGTCGATGGAGGAAGAACGTTGAGTAACTGAGATTAGCACACCTCCGATCAGAATTATTTCCTTTTGTACTAACCCTCACTTCCCACTTCACTTTTAGCACCGGTCAGGAGAATAAGAAATGAATCCGGAAAAGGTCGTCTTTGGTTTTTTTATCGTCCTTTCCTTAACCCTGAATTTCGGGTTTGTCATGGGCGAGATCGATAACCCCGCTCATCATCATGTCTTTGAGCTGTTCGCTGCCGTGGTAGTGAACGTCATCGCGACAGTATTAAAATTTGGCGATCGCACTCAGATGGGTGCCGTATTGCTCGCCACCAGTCTGGTCGCTGTGCTACAGCTTATTGCCGCGGCCCTGGTCTGGGGTATATCGGAGCACGTCACCAATACCGGCATGACCTCAGAGATCATGGCCAGTATCGTATCTCTGTCGGGCGGGGCCATGCTGGCGAACGTCGTCTCGGTAATACTACTACTCATAGAAACCATACTGCTGCGCCGATAAAGGAGTAGCGCGGTCATGGACAACATCGTCTACATTATTTTCAGACGCATGCGAGCGCCACTGCTGGCATTGGTCATTACCTACTCTTTGGCCATGCTGGGGCTGGTGCTGGTTCCCGGGCAAGACCCTCAGGGCAACGTCTGGCATCTCGATTTCTTTCACGCCTTTTACTTCGTCAGTTTCATGGCCACCACGGTCGGCTTTGGTGAGATCCCTTATGAATTCACCGATGCGCAGCGTCTCTGGGCAACCTTTAGCATCTACGCAACGGTCGTAGCATGGGTCTATTCCATTGGTGCCGTAATCGCCCTACTGCAAAACCAAACCTTTCTTCGGGCTCTGCGCGAAGACGTCTACGCCACGAGGGTCAAACGACTGCGGGAACCTTTCTATCTAGTCTGCGGCTATGGAGATACAGGTAGAGAGTTAGTGGAATCACTAACCGAACGCGATAAACATGTCGTGGTAGTAGAGATCGATCAGGATCGCGTAAGTAGTTTGAAATTGGAGAATCTACGTCAGTACGTGCCAGCTATCAGCGGAGACGCGGGCCGGCCTCAGATATTACTGGACGCTGGATTACGACACTCGCAATGCACTAGTGTCGTAGCCGTCACCAACAAAAACGAGATCAACCTAAAGATCGCCATCACCAGCAAGCTGCTGCGTGAGGACATCACCGTCATCTGCCGCGCCGACTCCCTTGAGGTGGAGGCCAACATGGCCTCCTTCGGGACCGACTACATCGTCGACCCCTTCGATACCTTTGCCAATCTTCTAGCGATCGCCCTGCAAGCGCCCTGCATGTATTTACTGCATGAATGGCTTTCCGGGATGAGCGATGAACTGCTGCAGGAACCGATCTATCCACCGAGCGATGGATTTTGGATATTGTGTGGTTATGGCCGATTTGGTAAGGCCGTATACAAACACCTCCAACAACAAGGCATAAGGACCGTCATCATCGAGGCCTACCCCGACGCCACCGGTAGCCCTCCAGAGGGCTGCGTCATCGGCTGGGGAACCGAGGCTGTCACCCTGCAGGAAGCCAATATAGAAAAGGCCGTGGGTCTAGTCGCTGGAACCCATGACGATACCAATAACCTGTCCATTGTCATGTCGGCCAGGGAACTCAATCCTGATCTATTCATCATCGCACGCCATAATTTGCGTGAAAACCAGGCCTTGTTCGACGCCGCAGAGGCTAACCTGGTTATGTATCCTGCCCGTATTATCGCGGATAAGATCCGGGTGTTGCTCGGCACACCGCTGCACAATGAGTTTGAGCAACTGGCAAGATCAAAGGATGATGAATGGGCCTGCGAATTGATCAGCCGGGTCGTAGCCGTGACCAACAAAGAGGTGCCCGAGGTTTGGGAGGTGACATTAAACCGACAAGATACCCACGCCGTTTGCGCCGCGGTCTCTGCAGGTTCTGACGTGTTCATTGACCATATCATAGCCGATCCGCGTGAGCGCTCTCACCGATTGCCCTGCGTCGCATTACTGTTGAAACGGGCAAACAGCACCATCCTCGTGCCTGAAGCGGATACTCGTCTGAGAGAAAATGATCACTTGTTATTCTGTGGCCAGCCACAAGCAGCAGACCGCATGGATTGGACCCTACAGAACGAACACGCCCTAAGTTATGTGCTCACCGGAGAAGCACCACCGCAAGGCTGGGTATGGAAAGTTTTTAAACGTAGGACCAAGGAGAGTTAAGGGGTCCTCAAAAACCCTTGCTTTTCGCCGAAATCTGCGGGCACTAATCGTCATCAAGGTAATGAACCCGGGTCTCAATACGCCCATCGAGGTGTAATCTCAACCAGCGAAATCCCGGGCCTAAGTCATCCTGCGCAAAGCGATCACAATGGGGCACGAACTGTACACTGGTCGCCGGTGTTCCCATCATCCGGACGCCCCTTTGCTCAGTCTCGAATTCCTGGTGTATATGCCCCCAAACAATCCCCCTGACCTGAGGGTGGCCATCCAACACCTCAAACAGCTGCTGCGAATTTACCAAGGCCATGGCATCCATCCATGAGCTGCGAATAGGCACCGGGTGATGATGCAGGCAAACCAGTGCATAATGATCAGGATGGGTTGCCAAGGCCCAGTCTAAAAACTGCAATTGTGATCCATTAAGACGCCCCCCCGAATCTACCGGGGCATTAGAGTCCAGCAAGACAATCTGCCATGCCTCCTTTCGGACTACGTTTTCAGAGCGCACATTTCCACCTTTCAAACAACGGCCAATCAAATTGGGATCGTCGTGATTACCAGGCAAATGGTAAACGGGAAAAGGGAAATTCCGTAGATGTTTCTGCAGTAACAGATAGGCCTCAGCCAATGGCTCGTGAACTAGATCGCCGGTTAGTAAGAGAAAATCTGCTCGTGGATAGCGCGCAACGGCCATTCGGAGTACTTTAGCGAAATTACGAAAGGTATTTATACCCCAGAGCTCTTGGTCTTGATCAGAAAGAAGATGCAAATCAGTGAGTTGTAGTATTTGAAGA
>JAAEPA010000207.1 GCA_024222475.1 Gammaproteobacteria bacterium
AGTTGCAGTATTTCTACGGAGTCGTTCTGAAATCTCTGTGCTGGTCAGGGAAAATGTAGCGCCAGGGTGGGGCATCTCAAAATGACAAGCATCCAAAATTAAGGGGTTGCTCGCATTTTTTGACCTTGCTTCCAAGCCTTCTTTGAGCCAAATGTAGGGGTTTGTTGAATGCGTTCTAAGCGACCTCCAAAAAACATAAGGAATTCAGCGCTGCGGACCTTGCTCATGGGATCAGGTATACGATATTGATCTCTCACTGTTTCGTGAGCTTGGTTTAAAGCCTTGGTCAAGGGGTGATAAATTATTTCATTGAAGCTGGCATCATTGATCAAACTATGGACATTGAAGGTATGCCTAACATAGCGCTGAAGGCTGTCAGAGCTGTTCTTAAGATGGTTTTGGTCACAGTAGCCGTGGATCGTCACGTCCCAAATAGGGAATATTTCAGGATTGACGAAATGCAGCAGCTTGGATGAGCCGGTGACCGAGCCTAAAAATTGTCTGATAGGTTCAATTGTCCTTTGTATCCTAAGGACCTCATCGTTGCTAATTGTACCGGTCTTGATCTTGCCAGGGCCCAGGTCGGCAGGATGTATCGAGCGTACCTCATTGAGTGCATCTACCGCGGAGTCGATGATTTTGATCCTGGGGTCTAACTGTTTTATGGTAGCCATCCAACTGTATGCGAATCCAAAACCAACATACAGGTCTTGTTCAGTGAGATCCTCGCCGGCAGGTTTATCCCGGAAATACTGAAGGTAACGATCATAAGAATAGCGATAGGTGGCAGCCGTCTTGCGAGTAGTATTTAATACCTTGTCCAGCGCATCTAAGCCGCCTTCACGTAGTTGCCTGATTAATTTTTTATTAGTGTCGATCAGTCGCTCAATTTCGAGCATTGATTTTCTCCAAAAAATTCATCCAATTAGCGGCTTCTTATACGATCTGCAAACGGCCGAAGATTATCTCAAATCCGTGAGAGGCCGCCACTATAAAGGAGAGCAACCACCAAGTTATAGCTGACGAATAGTGTAACCGTTAGCCTATTATGGCATATCTTTAACCTAGATCCCTTGCAGGATCTAGGTTTGATCTTAATCCGGCGTTTAATGGTCTACCAACATAGTATATGCAAAGATGTGCAGTCCGCGCTGATCTTTTCAGGTCACTTCTCAGAGCGATATCCGTTCGAAAATCAATGCCTGACGGGTATACTCAATCATATTTGGACGTGATTATGGCAAATCGCTTATGCACCAAGGGGTGGGTATGCCTATCATTGTGGTGTGGGTTGGTATTCATCCCGGTAGCCGATGGCGGGGAAGTTATCTCGGTTCGTGTGCATCGGCATGAGGCCATTTATGATACCGCGATCGAGGCTCAAATTGAGGCCCCGCCGCTATCTGTATATGCTTCCTTAACCGACTATGCTCATCTGAGGAGAATAAGTTCGTCGAGAGTCGAGAGTCGAGTGATTGAGCAGCGTGATGAGCATATTCACCGTATTGAGATAGTTACACGGTTATGTGTTTTATTTTTTTGTAGGGATCTGAAGCAGATTCAGGATATGTATCGTGGCGAGGATGGACTGCTTACCGCAAGGATTGCCCCTGATGGCAGTGACTTCAAAGGAGGCTCTGCCAGCTGGCAACTCAGTGATCGGCAGGGTGGAACCTATTTGGTGTTTAATGCCAGGTTGGAACCGGATTATTGGATTCCTCCATTGATCGGTCCTCTTTTACTGAGGCATATGATGCATCGAGAAGCGGTGAGCACCGTGGCAGGGTGGAGCGGCTCTATAAGGAGCAACGGAAGGGGAGGCTTGAATGAATGGAGATGAACGGGACATGCCAGAAGCACCCCAAATCAAATTTACCGAGAGCATTGCTCGGCAGATTGCCGGTTCAAGGCAGCAGGTAAGCATCCTTTTTACGGATATCGAATATTCAACCTTGCATTGGGATGTATTGGGCGATGTTGATGGTCGTTTGATGGTGGATCAACACAATAGACTGTTGTTTCCGGTCATTAAACGATTTCGTGGCAAGATTATAAAAACGATTGGTGATGCAATCATGGCATCATTTAAAACGCCCGATGGTGCCGTCAGCGCGGCCATTGGCATTCAACAGATTCTTTCCCAGGCCCGCAGCCAAAAAGGGGGGGTTATCTTCAGTGTTCGCATTGGAATCCATACCGGCACCGGTATCGTTGAGCATAGCGACATCTTCGGGGATGTGGTAAATGTCGCGGCAAAGATACAGAGCCGATGCTTGGGGGACGAAATCCTATTAACGGGTAGTACCGTGGAGGCGTTGGACACTGAGTGCTACGAGCTTAATGAGTTGCAAGGTTTTGTGCCCAAGGGGAAGCAAGAGCTGATCTCGGTTTTTAGCTGCGAATGGAGAAACCACTGGAACCTGATCAGTGACATAGAGCCCCGTTTGTTCCTTTCTATCAGTACCCGTGACAAGGTTGATATCCTTATCTATACCATTGCCAGCATGGGTATCGGTTATATTCTTTATCTCAAATATATACGTTATATTATCGCCGATTATGAGGCGCTGGCCCTGTTGTCGCTGAACCCCAGTCTGCTACTGCATCAGTATCCTTCTATTACTGCCGCGTTGACCGCGGTTACCGTATTGGTGGGGATTTGGGTGTTCCGTATACACAGCATACCGCACATAGTTTACAAACTATTGAAAGGGATGTATGGTTTTTGTATTGGTTTCTTAGCGATCTATACCCTGGCTGTGCTTTTCCCCATGGATTCTCTACCGCACTGGGATAGAAAGATAATTCAATCCAGGCATCTGTTTGTACGGGTAATGGAAGACGATACCCGCATCCATTCCAAGCATCAAAGGATGCTCCGGTGCTCACCACGGTCAATGCCGGCACCTTACTGTTACTGACTGATCTTGCGGATCAGGAAATTGTTACCTGGAATAAGGTTCTAATTGTCCATCAAACGGATGCTTGGGTGCGGCGGATCGTTCCAGCAAAACTTGGGTTCCCTGAAAAGCGCGTTACTGTCACTGAGAGGTTCTATGTCAGCATGTGGGAGCTTGTTGCAATGTTCAGTGGATTGATGGGATTTATTTGGGGTATGCTTAGTTTTAGGGTTCGACCTATTTAATCCTAGGATAAAACCGGGTCAGGCCTGATACCTTTCCGCCTTCTTTCTAATGGCCGAGGTTTTAGAGAGGGCCCTTTGAGGGCCCTCTTTACTGGGTTGCAGCTATTCTACTTCTGTTTGTGGCAAGTCATGCAATTGGTAGGATCCTTGGTGCTGAAGGCTTTATCACCATTATGACATGATCCACACCACTTTCCTTCGTTCATTCCGGCCATGGTCATCTTGGCTGTCCCTTTTTTCTGTTCGAAGTTGTCTTTATGACAATCCATGCACTGATTTCCTTTCTCCATATGGGTTTGCCCCGAGAACGTGACTGCGCCCATCGGGTGCTCCCACGAAATATCCATCCCTGGTGGTACCGCAGAAACCGTACTCAGGCCGGTCAGGAAGAACAGCGCTAACGCAGTTGAAATCAATATTTTCATGAGCTTTCTCCTTCTATCTTCTGGAAAGATATTATTGTTGTTTGCCCCGGACATCTAGCGTAGCAATACGAGGCAGCGAAACATCATACCGCTCCGATCATAATGATATATTTAACATTAGTTAGTGTCCTCCCCGGCAGGCCAGGTCAGCAGAGCGGTTTCAGTTACCAACGAACTATTAACACATCCGGCATCAAAACTAAAGCCTGAGGGTGTCGTTGGATAGGATGGGTATTTATCTAGATGCATGATTTGTAAGTATAAAAAATATAATGCTTGGGATTGGTTTTTTGTTTTTTGTTCATGCGATGGCTGAAATATAAAATCTTGGGCTGATGTGGATTGCATCGCGTGTATTCAGGTATTATGCATTCTCGGACTGCCTCCTAGGATCCTGCCGGACTTAGAAATTGATTCGACCAGCTGGTGCATAAATGGATGTTGAAACGATTGAAAAACTCAATGAGATCGGCGTTGCCCTTTCCAGCGAAAGGAATATCGCTTACTTGTTGGAGCGGATTCTAAAAGGGGCTAAAGATATCACCAATGCCGATGCCGGTTCCCTGTACAGTCTGACCGAAGATGATCGGTTGCGTTTCGAGATCGTGTTGAACGATACCCTGGGGTTGGCCATGGGAGGGCGTGCGGCCGCTGAGGTCTGTTGGGCCCCGATACCACTACATGATGAAACCGGTTGCCCCAATACCCGCTTGATTGTCGTCTATGCAGTTAATCATAATGTCACGGTCAATATTCCCGATGCCTACAAATCTACCGAGAAATTTGATTTTTCGGGAACCAGGGCATTTGATCGGGAATTCGGCTATCAATCAAGGTCCTTACTTGCCGTACCATTAACGGATTCGGAAAATCGGGTTATCGGTGTTTTTCAGCTGATCAATGCGAAAGGATGCGCTGGTTCGGAAATCATGCCTTTTTCCCGGGAGCAGCAGCGCCTGGTAGAATCTCTAGCCTCTCAGGCGGCGGTGGCATTGACGAGCTATCGGCTAGCTCAAGACCAGGCCGGCTTCCGAGCGGTGATCTCGATTTTTAATGAACACACAGGAGAGCGGGATCTGTTTTCCGCACCACATCTTGCAGCTCGTTTGGAGGCCTATGCCCTATCCAAGAAGGCAGCGCGAGAGATCTCCCAACAGGTGCAACGGCGTCTGCTGGAGTGTAAACAGGCTGAGATTTCCGTCGATGAACTCGATCAGCTCACCCATGACGCCCTCAGTAAGGGATTGGGCGCCAAGATTGCACGACGTTTGCTTGTCTGGAAACAGTTTCGGCAAAGTGGGCGACCACTCATTCTACTCATTGGCGGGGCCACCGGGACCGGTAAGAGCACGGTGGCCGCTGAACTTGCCCGGCGCTTGGAGATAGAGCGCATACACTCCACAGATACGCTGCGTGAGGTCATGCGACTGATGGTGTCAGAGTCGATCGCACCGGCGCTGCACTGCTCCTCATATTCTGCCTGGAAGGCCGTGTTCGACGGCCATGCTGCATCACGATTAGACAATAACGCCCTCATCATCGAGGGTTACAGAGCACAGGCTGGGAGCGTCACGGCCGCTATCGATGGGGTGATTAAACGCGCCACGGAAGAGAACGTATCATGCATCATCGAGGGCGTTCATCTGTATCCATCATACCAACAACGGATTCAAGCGCAATCCGAGGCGGTGGTGGTACCGATCATGCTTGCCGTTCCCGATCGTCTGCGATTCAAGTCCTACTTTAAATCCCGTGCTCGTAAGGCCCCTGCCCGAGACACCGAAAATCATCTCAGGCAGGTGGATACGATCTGGCAACTGCAGGCCTATTTTTTATCCGAGGCGGAACGTTGCCGTATCCCCGTGATTCCAAATCTGAATCAGTTGCAAACCGTCCGCCAGATCCTGGGGATCGTGACAGAAATACTGGAGCAAGCGTTCTAATTCGATTTTACTCGGATGATTAGGGGGGGGGGTTAACGGTCGCAGATCAATTGTAAAAAAAAAGTAATTAAATATTAATATTTATTTCATGTGGTTTTGGTACGATAGGCCAACGGTCTCTTTGATCTCGATCTGGTTACAGGTTTCAATCATCAGAAGAGCCCGTATTTAGATGATGCGGCGGTTCGGTGTAAAACAGCGTTCCAATAATAATAAAGTCGTACTTGGCAAGTGTGATCTTTGCGCGGCTGATCCTCATTGCTTGGGGTAGACACTGCATGCAAATGCAGGTCGAGTGAGGTCGGTTAATCGTGGAGGGAAGCGTGCCTCATTGGGTAAAGCGGCATGGTAGCCGAGCTGGTGGGCTTCTTTTGTGATGCTCATCAGCTTCCCTTTTACGTGAGTCCTGTCAGCGGTTGCTAACTGGGTTCTGCAGTTTTTTCCCCTTGTTGTTTCTAATATTACTTCGTTATTTACTCCCCTCTAAGGAATGCGAATTAAATAACTTTCCTAACTGGTGTCGCATGATCGTTCGTATTCAAGGCGCGACAACAGGCGCATAGCCCCTAGCTATGTCACTGTTGTCGTAACGCCGAATACGCGATAAGGCCAGTTTAGATAGGGAAATTATTTTGGGAGCATTCCTAAGACAGCTTCTGCCGGTATAATCTCTAGTCAAAATCCATAAGGAGGTTGCCGCTGTTGAGCAATGATCAATCCCGCCGCAAGGTGCTGCGCGGTACCATCAAATTGATGATACTGGCAGTGTTTGCCTGGCTTGCCTGGATAGTTTCAGGTTATATGACACAATCCTCCGATCCCGCGCGCCATACCGGATTGAGTATAGACCTCAAGGGACTGGTAGCGGGTGATTATATGATCGTGCGCTGGGACCAGCGTAAACTCTACGTCTGGCACCGCAGCGACGCGATGCTAAGGCAGCTGCGAGGCTATGAAGATCGCCTTGAAGACCCCGATTCATCCCGTTCACGGCAGCCAAAGGCCGCGACTAACCACTATCGCAGTCTCGATCCCCACTACTTGGTTATCTATGCTCGTAACCAGGATCAGGATTGCGAGGTCGAGGCATTAGGGACCTCCCAGTCGGAACTCCCAGTGAGGCCTTGGTTCGGCGGTTTCGTGGATAGCTGCCAAGGTATGTATTATGATCTTGCCGGTCGCGTCTACACCTCTCAAGGCGTTCAGCGCAATCTTGAGGTGCCGGCACACCAGATCCTCGGGGGTAACTTGCACCTCATAGAAGAAGAATAGCCTAGCTGGAGACGCCTGACTGGGCAGGGAGAGTGGGCATTCGAGTTGCAACCATTCAGTTTCCCTCCTCAGATCCCTTCTCCTTCTTTATCCACGCCGGGCAACTCAGCCTTAGCGGCAAAGGAATCTTCTGTTTCATCAATATCGATGAGGGGCATCCAGTCTCCGACCTCAAATGTTCAGTCATCACTTTTTGCTATCGACCTTCTTGCCGATCTGCTGTACCTGTCCAACAACGTTTCCATTTCACGGAATGGATTCCAGAGAGCTAAATTCATGCGTATAGACCACGTATTGAATATAGAGATCTTTCTCAGATTAGTAACAAGAGAAATAGTATGAATTCAATTGATTGATATCAACTCCTTGTTGGGGGGGGCCAGGGATAGAAAAGGGACCGATCATTCTGCTTTGCACTTAAATATTCATTTATAATTGTAAAGATGATTCAGCATTCTGATCGGTCCCTAAATAGAACTATTAAAACATCCTCAATGGCTTACCCTCTGTCCATTTTTGTATTGCTAGCGCTGATGCTATTTCCCACCGCCCAGGCCTCCCTCACGGGTAGCGTTGATAATCGGCAACGGGGACTATGCTGATGCGGTTCTGCGCAATCCGGCTAGTGATGCTAGAGATATGGCAGAGACGCTCATGTTGCTGGGTTTTGAGGTGCAGCGTCATGTTGATCTGAATAAAAAACAGATACACCGCGCCATCCGTCGTTTTGGACGCGCCCTGGCGCAATCCGAGGTGGGGGTGTTCTACTATGCCGGTCATGGCATGCAGGTTAATAACCGCAATTATTTGATCCCCATCGGGGCGGACATCGAGACCGAGGATGAGGTTCCCTATGAAGCCGTCGATGCAGGGCAGGTGTTGGCCAAGATGGAATCGGCCCGTAACCCGGTGAATATCCTTATCCTCGATGCCTGCCGCAACAACCCGCTGGAACGCAGTTTTCGTTCCAGTAGCCGAGGCTTGGTGAGAATGCCATCGCCGGTAGGGTCGCTGGTATTGTATGCCACAGCTCCGGGAAAAACCGCCGCCGATGGCCGGGGAGACCGTAACGGAGTATTCACCAAACATCTGATGAATGAGCTACGGCGACCCGGAGTGAGCTTGACTGATGTGGAGTTCAACGCCCGGGTAGCCGTGATGAAAGAAACCGGAAACGAACAGGTGCCCTGGTCGTCGTCATCACTGACTCGCAGGGTAATCCTGAACCAAATCGGACCCTTGGATAAGTCCATGCTCCCGAGTGTTAGTGAAAGCCTCAAGCTGATTATTGAACC
>JAAEPA010000208.1 GCA_024222475.1 Gammaproteobacteria bacterium
CATGGTAATCGGAGCCGATATGATAAGCCAATCCTTGTTCCATACGAATGCGGCGAAATAGACGGGAGCTAATGCCCCCGCCCAGTATATTATTCAGTACATGCAATCTGTAACGATCCGGATGTGAATATGGGAAAGCCCGGATTCCTAAGGAGAAATAGGTCTGGGAAACAGGCATATGTTCGATTGTCGCGCCCGATTGATAAACAGGTTGGGTCTCGACGGACGACTGGCTTTGGCCAATCATTCGCCAGAAAGCGTCCCGCACCTGAGCGACAAAATCTTCATGTTCCAAATTTCCAGCTGCAGCGATAATAAAGCGGTCCGGTAAATAATGCTCATGCACGAAATAAATTACATCTTCGCGGGTCAGGCTCTTGATGGTCTCAGGTCGGCCGGCGATGGAACATCCTAAAGGATGATCGGGCCAGGCCTGGGCCCTTAAAAGGGCGTGAGCCCGTTGGTCGGGCATGTCGGATTCGGTGTTTATTTCGCGTAAGATGGCGTTTTTTTCTTTTTCCAGGTTGTCCGACGGAAAGATCGAGTTCAACAAAATGTCGCCCAGTAGATCAAGGGCATAAGTGAGATAATCGTCCAACACGGTTGCAAAGTAACAGGTGTAATCCCTGGCGGTAAAAGCTCCCATGTGGCCCCCGGCTTCATCCATCAATTGAGTTATCTGGGTTATGTTCCGGTTACTGGTGCCGCTGAACATGACGTGCTCAACCAGATGGGCCAGACCGCTCTTATCAGGAGTTTCATTCCGGAGGCTGGCGTCTATTAAAACTCCCATGGAGATGGTTCGCAGTTCCGGCATGGTTTTCGTCACCACTCTGATTCCATTTTCTAGGGTTGACTTATTATACATACTGTCGCCTTTGTCTAAATATTCATCAGTCGGAGAGTTTTTAACCATCTTCAGTTTACCAGCCACCGGTCGGAGGCAGGTCGCGATTCTCTTTCCCCTGCCCGGCATTTCGGTTGTCCGGTCCTCCAGCTTTTGAAAATTGCATCTGTCATGAAATCTGAGCGTTTTCAC
>JAAEPA010000209.1 GCA_024222475.1 Gammaproteobacteria bacterium
AGCGCTATCTCGAAGAGATGCTGCCGATCGTGTATACCCCCACCGTAGGCCAGGCCGTTCAGGAATATAGTTATCTGTACCAGAATCCGCGAGGCTTGTCTTTTTCACCCTTGAACATCGATAGCGCCCAACGCGTGACCAAAAATTATCCCTGGAACGATGTGCGCATGATCGTGGCCACGGACTCCTCGGCCATCCTGGGTCTCGGTGATCAGGGTTACGGCGGTCTCGCTATCGCCATTGGAAAGCTAGCTCTTTATACCGTGGGTGGTGGTGTGAGCCCCTTTCACACCATGCCTGTCAAGCTCGATGTCGGCACTGACCGGCTGGATCTAATCAATGATCCAGGGTATCTGGGGGTCAGGCAGCGCCGGTTGCGAGGGGAGGGCTATCTCGAGTTTGTGGATAAATTCGTCAATGCCATCAAGCAGCGCTGGCCAAAGGCCTTGATCCAGTGGGAGGATCTCTCAAAGGAAGTGGCGTTCACCGTGCTGGATCGGTACCATGACAAGATCCCCTGCTTCAACGACGATATCCAGGGTACCGGGGCCGTTGCCCTGGCTGGAGCCATCTCGGCCAGCAAACTTAAAGATGAGTCTTTATCCGATCAACGTTTTGTAGTGTTTGGGGCCGGGGCGGGGGGCATCGGTGTCGCCTGGGCCATCATCGAGGGTCTGAAATCAGCGGGTTTAAGCGATGAACAAGCCCGTGCCAAGGTGTTTGTCATCGATTCCAGAGGCTTGCTGGTGGAAGGCCGGGCTATGGAAACTTACAAGCAACCCTATGTCCAGAAGCGTCAAAATATCACTGATTGGCGATTTGCCGGTGAGGTTCCCACCTTGCTCGAGGTGATTGAAAACGCTCAAATTACGGCGTTGCTGGGGCTCAGTGGCCTATGTGGGGCGTTTAATCAACCGGTGGTGGAGGCGATGATGCGCAATACGGTGCGGCCGATCATTTTTCCGCTCTCCAATCCGACCTCGGCCTCCGAGGCCATCCCTGACGATGTCATGGATTGGGCCGAAGGGCGTGCCATTATCGCCACCGGCAGCCCGTTTCCCGATGTTCATTACGAAGGCTCTACCTATCCTATTGGTCAGGGCAACAATGCCTTTATATTCCCGGGTGTTGGCTTGGGCGCTATCCTTTGCGAAGCCACTAGGATCACCGAATGTATGATTCTGGAGGCCGCCTATGCCTTGGTGGAATTCACCGCCGCCAATCATTTGCAGCATGGTTTAATCTATCCCCCTGTGCGTGAGTTACAAGAGGTCTCCATTCGGGTTGCGGGTCGAGTGATCAAATGTGCGCTCAGCGAAGGGGTGGCGGGTAAGAGCGATTTTGCCGGTCAGGATCTGGATGCCTATGTCAGGTCACGGTTTTGGCGAGCGCGATATCTGCCGGTCATCAAGGGTGTCGATTAAGAAGGCGCGGTCTATGAGCATCTGGTCGGAGATCGCGCGGCATATCAGTAAGACCACCGGGAATTCCTTTAGTATCACCGCCAAACATGTGATGGGTGGCGGGTGTATCAACGAGGCTTATCGAATTGAAGATCAGGGCCGGGCCTTTTTTGTCAAGTTGAACGATGCGGCGAGTTTGCCCATGTTCGAAGCCGAGGCCGAGGGGCTCAAAGAATTGGCTTCGGCTCAGGCCATCAGGGTTCCGCTGCCGGTTTGCTGGGGGAGCGGGGGCGCGCGCAGTTACCTGGTGATGGAGTATATGGAATTCGGTAGGGGGGGGGATGGGTCATTGTTTGGCCGGCAGCTGGCCGATTTGCACCGAGTCGTCTCTCCCCGTTTTGGTTGGTCTAGAGACAATACCATAGGTTCGACCCCTCAGATCAACACCCCGGGGGAAGACTGGGTTGAGTTCTGGCGAGAGCATCGATTTGGGTTTCAATTGCGTTTGGCCAAGCGCAATGGTCACGGTGGTGCACTGCAGTCCAATGGGGCGCGCTTGCTGGAGGTTTTTCCTGCGTTGTTCAGGGATTACACCCCCCAGGCCTCTTTGCTCCATGGTGATCTGTGGGCAGGAAACCAGGCAACGGATGCGGCAGGAAGTCCGTTGATCTTCGATCCGGCGGTGTATTATGGGGACCGCGAGGCGGATCTGGCAATGACCGAATTGTTCGGGGGGTTCGACGACCGATTTTATGAGGAGTATCGTGCCAGTTTTCCTTTGGATGCGGGATATCGTATACGTAAGACCTTTTACAATCTGTACCACATCCTCAATCATTTGAATCTCTTCGGCGGGGCCTATGGCCGTCAGGCCGAGCGGATGATGGCCAGTGTGTTATCGGAATTAGGGGTCTGATTGTTCCGGTGCGACGCAGTGCTGCGGCCAACCCTCGATGTGGCGTAGAATCAAGCTGGTCAGGGCATCGATATGTTCAGCACTGTCGTTCAGGGCGGGAATATAGCTGAACTGTTCTCCACCTGCTGCCAGAAACCGTTGCCGATTTCCCATCGCAATCTCTTCGAGTGTTTCCAGGCAATCCGCGGCAAACCCAGGGCAGAACACATCGACCGACTTGATCCCCTCGGCGGGCAACTGCTCAAGTGTCTTATCGGTGTAGGGCTTGAGCCATTCCAATCGCCCCAAGCGTGACTGGAAGCTGATGCGCCATTGAGTATCCTCAAGACCGAGTAGCTCGGCGAGTAGTTTTGACGTCTTATGACATTCTCGATAATAGGGATCTCCCAGTTCATGGCAACGTCTGGGGAGGCCGTGGTAAGAGAGCAGCAAGAGCTTCGCCCGGCCATTGTACCGCCACCCCTGTTCAATCCTAGCAGCAAGGGCCTTGATATAGCTCGGTTCATCGCAATAACCATAAACGAAACGTATCTCGGGCAGTTTTCGCCGCGTCTTCATCTCATCGGCCAGCGCGTCGAAGGTTGATGCGGTCGTGGTGGCGGAGTATTGAGGATAGAGGGGGAGGACAAGGAGCTTGTCGGCCCCGGCCTCATAGAGTTGCTCTAAGCCCTCGGAGATCGATGGTTGCCCGTAGCGCATCGCCAACGATACCACGATACGGTTCTGGAACCGTTGCTGAAGGCGATCGGCTATGGCTTCACACTGGCGTTGTGAATTTATCAGCAGCGGTGAGCCTTGCGCTGTCCAGATCTTGCGGTAGAGCTTCGCGCTTTTTGCCGGGCGAGTGTTGAGTATGATCAGATGGAGTATCGGCCACCAAAGTATCCTGGGGATTTCAACCACCCGAGGATCCCAAAGAAATTGAGCCAGATAACGACGCACGGCGGTGGTGGTCGGTGCATCAGGAGTGCCGAGGTTGACCAATAGCACACCGATAGAGGATTTGCGGTTGTGACTTGCTTTGGATTCATCGCGATATTTCATTTCTTGGTAAGTCTTAGATATTTATCAAATTCTGTCGCGCAGGCGCTCGTGCAATGGGCTACTGCGTGGAAAGTGGGCCATCAAGAACTTCATTTGATCAGCTAATACCCGATGTCCCTGCAGGTAAATGTATTCGGCATGGGTCGGTGTAAAGGGTATGGCCAGTAACTCCATCCCAGCCTCCTCCGGAGTCCGCCCCGCCTTGTGATTGTTGCAACGTTTGCAGGCAGAGACTACGTTGTTCCAAAGATCTTTTCCACCCCGGCTCAATGGCCTGATGTGGTCTCTGGAAAGCTCTTTATCGCTGTAAGCAATGCCGCAATACAGACAGATTTGTGCATCACGCCTGAACAGTGCAGCGTTGTTCAGCGGCGGGACGTAGTCATGGAGTATTGATCGATTGCTGCTGTTAGTAGCAATAATTGAATTGATCTCGATGACGCTTTGAATGCCGGTGCAGGTGCTGATACCGCCGTGGATTCGATACAGAGGGGTTCCGCAGTAATACGCGACCTGATCGGTATAGTAGAGGCGCACCGCCTCCTGATAGCTGATCCATTCCAACGGCATGCCCGATTTGTCGGTACGTAGCACCTGCTGAGTCAAGTCGTACACGATACCCACCTCCAGAGGACAGGGTCTTTGGTTGGGTAATTTATATGCAATCCCAGGAGAAAAGCAAATCTAAGGGTCTCATCTAATCTGGCCTGATAATCCGATAATATGATCTTCTTTCGGAGTGAAAGTTGCCTACCATGCACGATAATACCCTGATCCGGGCGCGGGTAAATAAAGTAGGGTCACTTTTCAAGTACTTCGTGAAGGTTGTTTTAATGGACTCAGCGTTACTGTGGTACTTCGCGACAAGGCACAGCTTGCAGGCAATGGCCTTAGTCCTTGTCAAAAGCTGTAACGCCGTGGCGGAGTACCACAGTAACGCCCGAAGGGTTGGTCTGTCAGCGCCCATGACGGTGTTACGCCTCTTGCAAAGGACTAAAGGCCATTTGCTGCAAGGCGTGCCTTGCCATGAGCACTGACAGACCAACTGAGCCCATTAAAACAACCTTGACGGAGTACTAGTACTCTAAGATCAAACACATAGCTTCGACCTCTGAAGGGTTTCCCATATCAGAGCACACTGAAATCTAGGTTTGTCAAGGTCAAATTGATGAAAAATATTATTTTATGCACAGAATGCATTGTGCCTAATTTTTACACTGCATGTTGTCGGTGGATTTGTACGTCAAAGAGTATTGAATATATAATCTATTGATTAATATGCGTATTATTTGATTCTTGTCAGATGTATTTGTTTCAATTGAAGAACCATTAGGGTTATTATCTGCAGGTTTAGGACAACTAATCCACAAAGTTATCCACAGATTTTGTGGATAACCCCCCTTTCTTAATTGGGCTAATCTATGTTAATCCGATGGCTGGTATATCCTGGGTGCGTATGAGGCGCTTGTTTCGTTTCATATGCTCAGTTCGTCAACGCTGAATTCTAGCCAATGATGTCAGGATCGCTGATTCTCCAGGTTGCAGTACCCTTTCCGTTGTATGACACTTTTGATTATCTTCCACCACCTGGATCTACAGGGGCGGGGATCAAAGTTGGAATGAGGGTTAGAGTGAACTTCGGGCGGCGCCAGGTAATCGGTGTGATCATGGGGCTGAACGACCAGAGTCGAGTTGCGCAAAACCGACTGAAACGGGTAGTCGAAGTCCTGGATTCCGTGCCGGTCCTCGAGCAGAAATTGTTGCAGCTGTTGCGATGGTCGAGTGCTTATTATCACTTTCCTATCGGTGAGGTAGTCAGCACTGCCTTGCCCAAACGCTTACGTCAGGGTCAAAAGGCGGTGGTGGACGGCGAAGTGGTATGGCGGATTACGGACCCGGGCCGCCTGATTGTCTCCGATCAGCTTAAACGAGCTCCAAAACAGCTTGCGCTGTTGCAGTTGTTGAATAAGTCTCCCGCCGGTCTAGGGGGAGCTGTGCTGAACCAGCTGCAGTATCACTGGCGCCCAGCCATGAAGGGTTTATCCCAAAAGGGCTTGGTACAAAAAACTAATCGGCCCTGTCTTGTTCCTGACCATGGTCCCGCGGATCATGCCCCGCAGCTCAATGGACAGCAATCCTATGTGGTCAACGCCGTTAGCTCGCGCTTGGAGGAGTTTACCGCTTTTCTATTGGCCGGGGTGACCGGTAGCGGCAAGACCGAGGTCTATCTTAATCTCGCGGACCAGATACTGAAGAAGGGTCGTCAGGTATTGGTGTTGGTCCCGGAGATTGGGCTTACTCCGCAGCTCGTCAGCCGGTTTCGTCGTCGTTTTCCGCTACCTCTTGCCGTTTTGCATTCTGGATTGTCCGATAGTCAGCGCCATTGTGCCTGGTATATGGCGGGTTTAGGCGAAGTCGGGGTGGTTATCGGTACGCGCTCTGCCGTATTTACCCCGTTAGCCCGGCCGGGATTGATCATCGTCGACGAGGAACACGACGCTTCCTTCAAGCAGCAGGAAGGCTTCCGTTACAATGCGAGGGATATCTCGGTATACCGGGCCAGGCAGTATGGCATCCCGGTGCTGCTTGGCTCGGCGACGCCTTCTCTGGAAAGTCTGCGCAACGTTCAACTCCATAGATACCGGCTCCTGAAACTGCGAGAACGGGCAGGAGGGGCCAGTCTGCCGGGGTTCGAGGTTATCGACATCAGATCCCGAAAGATAGAGGACGGGGTTTCCAAACCATTGTTTGAGGAGATGTATCGTCACTTGGAGGCCGACGGGCAGGTGCTACTGTTCCTTAATCGGCGTGGTTTCGCGCCCGTGCTTATCTGTCATCAATGTGGTTGGGCCGTAAGTTGTGAACGTTGCGATGCCTTTATGACCGTGCATGTGGCTCATCGCTCACTGCGCTGTCACCACTGTGGGGCGCAGCGCTCTCGCCCTCAATCCTGCCCGGACTGTGGGAGTCTCGATCTGCGTGAGTTAGGCGCTGGAACCGAGCGTTTGGAGCAGGGGCTTAGACAACGTTTTAACGATACTTCCATCATCCGCATCGACCGGGATACCACACGTCGCCGAGGTGAGATGCAAACCAAATTGGAGCAGATTCATCGAGGCGAACATCGAATACTGATTGGTACCCAGATGTTGTCTAAAGGTCACGATTTTCCGGAGGTGACCTTAGTGGGTATCATCAACGTGGATTACGGGCTATATAGCACCGATTTTCGTGCCACCGAGCGGATGGCGCAGTTGATCGTCCAGGTCGCCGGTCGTGCGGGCCGTGCCGGTAAACCCGGCAAAGTGATACTACAGACCCATCAACCTGAGCACCCGTTGCTGCAGCTTTTGCTGTCCAGAGGGTATGAGGCCTTCGGCGAGGCCGCGCTGCAGGACCGGCGCTGTGCTGATCTTCCCCCTTATAGACACATGGCCCTGTTGCGCGCCGAGGGTGCACAACCGCATGCGCCCCAGGCCTTTCTTGAACAAGTTCGATCCTCAACTACCAAGGCCCCCTGCAAAGGGTTGAACATCCTGGGTCCGGCGCCGCCACCGATGGAGAGACGATCGGGAATGTATCGGGTTCATCTATTGGCAATTGCGGAGCGACGTGGCCCGCTAATGGAACTGCTCGATGAATGGATAATAATATTTAAGTCGATGCGCAGTACCCGCAAGGTCCGTTGGTCTCTGGATGTGGATCCTATTGATCTTTCCTAATGCGGATTTTAGCCCGCCAGGGCTGAAGCCATTGCGGTGTTAAAAGTAACCGATCAGCATGGCACGATAACTGCAATTTATATTTCTTGGAAAACTATTGCCAATGTTTTGACGCGTCCGTGTTTGTAGTGCTCTATTCATAACGCTAGCAAGAAGAAGGTGGAAGGCGATGCGATGCGAGAAAATCATCTCACTAAATCTCGGGAAAATGGATAAGCGTAATTCAAAATGAACTCTTCTCAGGAGCGCACCAGTACCGGCGAGATTAATCAATGGGTCTCCTTCATATTAGGTGATGAAATCTATGCTATAGACGTTATGAAGATCCAGGAAGTATTGAGACCGGTTGAAATTACCCCAGTGGCGGGTTCGCCACACTATGTGATGGGAGTGATAAATCTCCGCGGAAGCGTAATTACGGTGATCGATGCGCGAAAACGCTTTAACTTGATGCCGATTGACATCACGGATGATACACGAATTCTTTTAGTAGAAGTAAAGAAGCAGGTAGTAGGGGTGTTGGTGGATAGCATTGGCGAGGTATTACAAGTCAGTCAAGAACAAATTGAGCCCGCACCTAACATGGTTAGTGGGGATATTTCAGGGAATATACTGGGAGTGATCACAAGGGGTGATGTCCTAGTTGAGATCATAGACTTAGATAAGTTGCTGGCCGAGGAATTATCGCCATCAGACGATGTATTCTAAACATGATCCTTGAGTTCGTTATAACCAATCCCTGGTTTTTATCGAGTTTGGCAATAGCCTTGCTGATTGGCATCGGTATCGCATTGTTGGCATTGTGGATGAAGAGGCTCCATCAGTTTCAACAGCAGCAGGGCTCGATGTCATGTTCTCTGCAGAACGCCGTAAGTAAGTTAAATCTAGAACTTCAGGAAGAACGTGATAACCGTAGACTTATTGAGGTCCAGCTCAAAACCATGCGTACTCGATTAAGACAGTTTGATCTACGAGAACCTCAAGCAATCCCTTACAATCACGCCATAACGATGGTCAAACGGGGGGCGGCTGCACATGATCTCATAGCCGCTTGTGGTCTCAGCCAGGGTGAAGCCGAGTTGATCATTGCGATACATGGAACTCGTCAATAAACCTGTATTGAGCGTAATGCCAAACTATTTTTCCTACAGAAGTATTCTTCATTCTATCTCTCCAGCTTCACTGAACACAGTAGTGGATACAGAAGCTAAAGATTGTGTATGTTCCGCCGTAAATAAATAGTGTGTTGTAATCAAACCTCAGAGAAACACAATTCGTAGTCAAGGAATGTGAACGACACATTTTCCTAACAGTTCCCGAGTTATCGTTTGTATTTAAGGTGAGACAACAGGCGTGTAGTCCTAGCTACGGTCGCCATTCTCGGACGGACTCTTAGATCACTTGCTTGATCTAGATGTGAATGTGATTTCAATTTAACAAATTTTGTTTCGTTGTGAAACAGGAGCTCAGGTTATGGCAACAATTCTGGCTGTTGATGATTCGGCATCAATGCGACAGATGGTGAGCTTTACATTGAAGGACGCTGGGCACTCCGTCGTGTTGGCAGAAAATGGTTTAGTGGCATTAAAGACCGCAAAAACAGGGAAATTCGATCTCGTATTGTCGGATGTCAACATGCCGGTAATGGATGGGATCACCTTGATAAAGGAATTAAGGATGCTTGCTAATTTCAAATTTACTCCGATCCTGATGTTAACAACCGAAGCAGGTTTAGATAAAAAGACGCAGGGTAAGCAAGCTGGAGCTACGGGGTGGATCGTAAAACCGTTCAATCCAGATAAACTTCTTAACACGGTGAAGAAGGTTTTAGGATAGTTAATATCATAGCACAGGGATTACAGCCATAGCACAGTATGAATAATCCATCCAGGGGGATTGTTTCCTACTAGCGAAGTCTTCGCTCGTCAGAGTCCATCATGCGTAACGGGAGCAGGTAATGTCAATCGACATGGCGCAATTTCATCAGGTCTTTTTCGAGGAAAGTTTCGAAGGTCTGGAGGTTATGGAGACCGGTCTGCTTAATCTCGATCTCGGTGCCGCTGATACTGAAGAGATCAACACTATTTTCCGTGCAGCACACTCTATAAAGGGTGGTAGTGGAACCTTTGGTTTTACCGAAATCGCGGATTTTACCCATGTCATGGAGACCCTGCTGGATGAGATGCGAGATGGTCGTCGAGAGGTCACTAAGGAATCTGTCGATCTGTTATTGGAGTCCGTAGATTGTCTAACGGAAATGCTCTCGGCAACCAAGGCGGGTGACGAGATTGACTCTGACAGGGTAAGGGATACACATCAGCAGCTGGAACATATGCTGCACGAAGGTAGTGCTGCGGTAGATAAGACACTGCAGAGTTCAGAGGATAATGAAAACTCTTCAAGGCCATCCGGCTGGCGTATTAAATTCAGGCCCCATTCGCATTTATTTCAGACCGGTAATGATCCCTACCGCCTACTGCGGGAACTCAGTGAAATCGGGATATTGGAAACCAAGGTGGATGTTTCGCATCTACCACCTTTTTCAGAATTTGATCCTGAAGAATGCTATTTGGCTTGGGAGCTCATCTTAACAGGTGAGCTAGGGCGTGAGGATCTAACCGAAATTTTTGAATGGGTGGAAGATGACTGTGATCTTAAGATTATTCCTTTGGAATCGGACGGTGCAGAGTCTTTAGATCAGGCCGAGCCCTCTAAGGGAGATGATCAAAGCGTACCACCATCGACATCTGGGGGTGTGGAAAAGACAGTTTCAGTAACGCAGTCTCCTGCGACTAAGGCTCAGAAAACCAAATCGCGCAAGCAAAAAGGTTCCAAGGAAACCGGTTCCATACGGGTCAATATCGACAAGATCGACAGTTTAATCAATATGGTAGGGGAATTGGTTATCACTCAGTCTATGCTCAGTCAGCTCAGTGCTAGTCTAGGTGTGGATGACGATGAACAGATGCGCGATGGATTGGAGCAGTTAGATAGAAATACAAGGGAAATACAAGAAAGTGTAATGAAAATAAGAATGCTGCCTATCAGCTTTTCTTTTAACCGTTTTCCACGTCTGGTTCATGATTTGAGTAGTAAGTTAGGTAAAAAAGTAGAACTTAAATTGTCCGGTGAGCAAACCGAGTTGGACAAAACGGTACTGGAAAAGATTGGGGATCCCCTTGTGCATCTGGTGCGTAATTCTCTTGACCATGGTATTGAATCTCCGGACTCTCGCAAGGCTGTCGGCAAGTCTGAAACCGGCACGGTGCATCTAAATGCATATCATCAAGGCGGTAATGTAGTGATCGAAATTTCTGATGATGGCGCCGGCTTGAATAGAGAAAAAATACTGAGCAAAGCGCAAGAGCGTGGGATAGTTTCGCCTGATGAGCAGCTATCCGAAGAAAAAATTTACGATCTTTTGTTTCAACCTGGATTTTCAACCGCTGAACAGGTGAGCGATGTTTCGGGGCGTGGGGTCGGTATGGATGTGGTAAAGCGCAACATCAAGGATCTTGGTGGTACGGTGGAGGTAACCTCCCTGGAGGGCAAAGGCTCGACCTTTACCATCCGTCTGCCTTTGACCCTGGCCATACTGGACGGGCAGCTGGTCCGCGTTGCGGATGAGACCTATATTATTCCATTGGTCTCCATCATTGAGTCATTGCAAATCAAACCAGAAAACGTCAGCTCAGTAACAGGAAAGGTCGAGCTGTATAAACTACGCGATGAATATCTGCCCATCATCCGCCTCTATGAGACATTCAAAATCGAGGCCCAAAACACCGATTTGAATGATGGGTTGTTGGTGGTCGTGGATGGTGATGGTCTGCGGGCCGGGATTTTTGTCGACGATCTCCTAGGTCAGCAACAAGTTGTGATTAAAAGCCTGGAAAGCAATTATCAGAAGGTCAAAGGTGTATCGGGTGCGACTATACTTGGTGATGGGACCGTGGCCTTGATACTGGATGTATCTGGTGTTGTCGAGATTTCAAGTAGTGCTCCAAGGAGTGATTCAAATGCTGCGGATCCTCATGTCAAAGCGGTCGCGTAGTTGTATACAGGTATGAAAAATGGAAAAGCAAGGAAGTTTCTGCAAGGGATTCTCAAGGACAAGGATAGGAGACAGGCATGAACGCTGAAGCGAAGATGGAAACGCAGAGTCAATCCGCGGAGACAGAGGCAGATACCAGTCAATATCTCACCTTCATGCTGGCTGGTGAGGAATATGGGGTGGATATCCTGAGGGTACAAGAGATCAAGTGTTGGGACTCCGTGACGAGTATTCCCAATACGCCTGATTTTGTCAAAGGGGTGATCAATCTGCGGGGCACTATCGTGCCGATCGTCGATTTGAGGGAGCGTTTTGATCTCGATTCCAAGGAGTATGGTCCTACTACGGTAGTGATTGTTCTGAAAGTCATCACCGAAGAAGAAGATCGGATCATGGGAATAGTAGTAGATGCCGTATCAGATGTTTATAACGTTACTGATGAGTCGATTAGACCAACCCCCGAGATCGGTGGGGTGATCGATACCGGCTTTGTCAGGGGGCTCGCAAGCGTGGATAAGAAGATGGTGATTTTTCTCGAGATCGACCAGCTGATAAATAATGGTGTCATGGATAATGTACTAGAGGCGGCCCATTGAGCGGCCGATTTCTATAACTTTCCCTCAAGCCCATCGAGTAGAGTCTTATGAAGATCAATATGCCTGTTACAGACATTGAGCATACTTTTGACGCCGCACAGCCCCTTGTCTCCAAGACCGATCTCAAAGGCATCATTACTTTCGTCAACCGACCCTTCATTGAGATCAGCGGCTACAGCGAGAAAGAATTGGTCGGAAAAAATCACAATATCATTCGTCATCCCGATATGCCGCCGGCGGCCTTCCAGGATCTTTGGGAGCACATGAAGGCGGGTAAACCATGGACGGGGATAGTAAAAAACCGTTGTAAAAACGGTGATTATTATTGGGTCGAAGCTAATGTGACGCCGGTTCGTAAAGACGGCCGGGTAATCGAATATCTGTCGGTGCGCAGTAAGCCCAGTCGTATGCAGATCGATGAGGCGGAACAACTCTATAGGAAGATCAATGCGGGTACCGCGTCACTCGGTGGAAATGGCCTGCTGACACGACTCAATGTGTTTCGCAAGATGAAACTTTGGCAGAAGCTGGCGAGTGCCGCAGCTGCGTTGCTGTTACCGATCGTAGCGCTCATGTATCTGCTGGTTGCGGAAAAAAATATCGCGATCGACTTTGGCCTGAAGGAGATCCATGGCGTTGAGTACCATATGTCGGTACGTAAATTGGCTCAGCATGTCGCGCAACATCGGGGCATGAGCAACGCGTTACTGAACGGAGATGAGAGTTTTAGGGCGAAACTGCAAAACAAACAGGCCGTAATTGCCGATGACATAAAGGCCATCGATGCGATGGATGCGCGCTATGGTGAGATGATGAGCGCCACTGACAAGTGGCAGGCGATCAAGGCCAAGTGGGGGCCCCTGCAGAGCGATGTCTTCAACAAAAAACCGCAAGACAGTTTCGCTCTGCACACCGAGCTCATACAGGACGTCCTTGCATTGATTTCTCATGTTGGAGACACCTCGAATCTTATCCTGGACCCCGATTTGGACAGTTACTACCTCATGGATGTGATCGTTATCAAGCTGCCTGCTCTGTTGGAAGATTTGGGGGTACTGCGGGGTAAAGGTGCCGGCGTAGCAGCACGTAAAGACATAATGCAAGACGAAAAAAACCAGTTGATAAAGCTGTTGGTCCAATCCCGCCCCGCTGTACAAGGGGCCAAACGAAGTATGGAAGTGGCTTTTAAGAACAATACATCGCTTCAACCGCTACTTAATACCTATATCAGCGATTTCTATTCTGCAGCCAATGGTTTCCTGGATCAGGCCGAGCAACAATTAGTATCTGCTGAGGTTATCGATGTCTCGGCGACGGAGTATTTTGCCGAGGGTACTCGGGTCATCGATGCGGGTTTTGCACTCTATGATGCGGTATCGCCAGCACTCGTAACGCTATTAGAGAACCGCGTCAGTGGTTTCACTACCAACAAATATATTGCCGTCAGTAATGTGCTCGTGGTCGTGATCTTCGCCTTGATCTTGGGCGTTTTGATCATTCGTTCCATCATGGCCGCCTTGAGACGGGCCCTTGATGTATTCGGGCGAATCGCGGAAGGGAATTATCGAAACAAGATCGTGGCCGACAGTGAGGATGAGACCGGTGAGGTGCTGCGCGGATTACAGTCTATGCAGATCAAGCTGGGATTTGATATGGATGAGGCCCGCCGTCAGGCCGCCGAGATGGGGCGGATCAAGACCGCGCTGGACAATGTCTCTGCCAATGTCATGGTGGCCGATCAGGACTACAACATCATCTATATGAACAGAACCCTGCATAAGATGTTTCGTGGCGCCCAGGACGATCTGCGTAGGGATCTACCAGACTTCGATGTGGAAACATTGATCGGGACCAATATTGATCGGTTCCATAGGGATCCGGCCCATCAGCGTCGGCTCCTCGATAGCCTCAAGGATACCTATCAGTCTGAATTCCCCGTGGGCGGCCGGACACTGCGTGTCATAGCCAATCCAGTTCTAGATGCCGAGGGCAGACGTCTGGGTACGGCCGTGGAATGGGCCGATCGCACCCAGGAACTGTCCGTCGAGGAGGAGATTCAGTCCATCGTGGTTTCTGCCCAAAATGGTGATCTCAGCCGACGGGTCAATCAGGAAGGCAAGGATGGCTTCTTTGAAAAACTAGCCGTTGGTATTAACGAACTGGTGAGTGTGGCCGAAAGGGTCGTTGATGACACCGTCAGAATATTAGGGGCAATGGCCAAAGGGGATCTGACCGAAACCATTGATACGGATTATCAGGGGGCCTTCGGGCAGCTTAAGCAGGATGCCAATGCTACCGTGGCCAATCTTACCGAAGTAATGAGCAAGATCAAATCCAGTGCTGATGAGGTGAGCAGCGGGGCCAGCGAGATTGCTCAGGGCAATACCGATCTGAGTCAGCGCACCGAAGAACAGGCCGCCAATCTGGAGCAGACCGCTTCCAGCATGGAACAGATGACTGCCACGACCAGACAAAATGCCGACAATGCCCGCCAGGCCAACCAGCTGGCCAGTGGGGCCCGCGAACAGGCCGAGAAGGGCGGCGAGGTGGTCAATCATGCGGTCTCGGCGATGGGTGAGATCAATACCTCGAGCAAAAAGATCGCCGACATCATCGGGGTGATCGACGAGATCGCTTTTCAGACCAACCTGCTGGCGCTCAATGCAGCGGTGGAGGCGGCGCGCGCCGGCGAGCAGGGCCGGGGGTTTGCGGTGGTGGCCAGCGAAGTGCGCAATCTAGCTCAGCGTAGTGCGATGGCGGCCAAGGAGATCAAGGTGTTGATCGAAGACAGTGTAGGCAAGGTCGATGAGGGCTCACGTCTAGTGGATGAGTCGGGAAACACCTTGGAACAGATCGTCACCTCGGTGAAGAAGGTCAGCGATATCGTGGCGGAGATTGCCGCGGCCAGTGCCGAGCAGTCCACGGGGATCGATCAGGTTAACAAGGCGATCACCCAGATGGATGAAGTAACGCAACAAAATGCAGCCCTAGTCGAACAGGCCGCCGCGGCCAGTGAGTCGATGGGCGATCAGGCCAGGAGTCTGAGCGAGCTGATGGCCTTTTTTACTGTGGATCAGGATGGTCATGTGCAGGCCAATGGGGTTAGCTCCAATGCTCCAAAACCCACCACCACGGAACACCGTTCTGCTAACCGACCCTGGACAGGGCATTCTTCGCCCAAATCACCATCGGTACCCAAAATTTCCACAAATAGCAAGCCCAAGAGTCAGGCGACCGGCGGTGGCAGTGACAGCGAATGGGAAGAGTTTTAAGGCGTCTAGCGATTATGCCAGTAAGTATTAGGAATGCGAACGAAATAACTTCCCTAACTGGCGCCGAATGATCGTTCGTATTCAAGGCGCGACAACAGGCGCATAGCCGAGCTATGTCACTGTTAGCGCAACGCCGAATACGGACGATAAGGCAAGTCAGATGGGGAAGTGTGTAGGTAGCATTCCTTAGCTAGGGATTGATACGTTCTCGAACTAAAACTATGAAGAAAATTCGCAATAGTGTCTTTTTAAAGTTTGCATTACCATTAGCGTTGATGTTTGTGATCGTGATGGGGGTTATGGTGTTTTTTATCCCCTATATGCTAAAACAGAACACGATCAAAGATGCTACCGCAGTGGCACAGGAAACGGTCAGTCAATTTAAGATCTTACGTAAATATTACGTAGAGAACGTCATCAAAAAGGTGGTTGGTAAGACCGAGGTCAAGGCCTCGATCAACCACCAAGAACAGCCGGCAACGATTCCTTTACCGGCTACGTTAATCCATGATATGAGTGCCTTATTGGCCGATTCAGGTACTTCTATCAAACTCTATAGCGCTTTCCCCTTTCCCAATAGAAATGACCGGAAGCTTGATGGGTTCGCCAAAGAGGCCTGGGATTACTTACAAACCAACCCCGATAGTGTGTTCCAAAAAACTGAGGGACGAGACGGAAAGAATATCGTTCGTGTGGCGATTTCGGACAGGATGGTCAGCAATACCTGTGTGAACTGCCATAATTCTCATCCGCAGACCCCAAAGGCCGACTGGAAATTGGGCGACGTGCGCGGTGTCCTGGAGGTTGATGCCGTGATTGATGCTCAGCTTGCCAACGGAGTTCGTACCAGCAATCACATCGTCTCATTGTTTTTGATCGCGGCGTTGGTCATTTTAGCGATCATTTATTTCATTTTCAGATTTTACGTTATAAGGCCCTTGACGGGCGCGGTGGCCGTTGCCAGGAAGATCACGCAAGGAGATTTAACTACGCAATTTGAATCGTCCGCGGATGATGAAACCGGCCAACTATTGCAGGCATTGAACACCATGCAAAGGAGCTTGCGTCAGTCGATTGAGGATGACCGGCACAAGGCGATGGAGATGGGGCGGATTAAGACGGCGCTGGACAATGCCTCTGCCAATGTGATGGTGGCTGATGCCGATTATCATATCATCTATCTGAATGAATCGGTCCGGCGGATGTTTCATGATGCGCAAAACGACATCAACGTCGTACTGCCGGATTTCGATGCGGCCTCACTTTTAGGTACCAATATCGATGTCTTCCATAAGAATCCCGTCCATATCCGTGAGCTGCTGGATAGACTCACCGGCACTCATCGAACGCAGCTCAAGGTAGGGCCCAGGACCTTCCGTTTCGGGGCGACTGCGGTGACCGATGAACAGGGTAGGCGTATCGGTACGGTGGTGGAGTGGGCCGATCACACCCAGGAACTGGCCGTAGAGGACGAGATCCAGCGCATCGTCGGATATGCCCAGGCGGGGGATATCAGTCAACGCATCGCCCTGCAAGACAAGTCAGGATTTTTAAAGGCCCTCGGCGAGGGTATCAATGAATTGCTGGAGGTCAGCGAGCAAGTCATCGGGGACACCTTGCAGATGTTAACGGCCATGGCCCAAGGCGATTTGACCCAGACCATTGCCAATGACTATCAAGGCACCTTTGGACAGCTCAAGGAGGATGCCAATCTAACGGTCAGTAAGCTCACCGAGATTATTTCCGGCATCAAAACGGCCTCCAACTCAGTGCAGACAGGGGCCAATGAGATCGCTCAGGGCAACACCGATCTGAGTCAGCGCACCGAAGAACAGGCTGCCAATCTGCAACAGACCGCCTCCAGCATGGAGCAAATGACCGCCACGGTGAGACAAAACGCCGACAACGCCCGCCAGGCCAACCAGCTGGCCGGCGGAGCCCGCGAGCAGGCCGAGAAGGGCGGTGAGGTGGTCGATCATGCGGTTTCGGCCATGACCGAGATCAACACCTCGAGCCGAAAGATTGCCGACATCATCGGGGTGATCGACGAGATCGCCTTTCAGACCAATCTGCTGGCGCTCAATGCGGCGGTAGAGGCGGCGCGCGCCGGCGAACAGGGCCGGGGGTTTGCGGTGGTGGCTAGCGAGGTGCGCAATCTGGCCCAGCGCAGCGCCTCGGCGGCCAAGGAGATCAAGACCCTGATCGAAGACAGCGTGGGCAAGGTCGATGAGGGCTCGCGGCTGGTGGATGAATCAGGCCGGACTCTGGGAGAGATCGTTACCTCGGTGAAGAAGGTCAGTGACATCGTGGCCGAGATTGCCGCGGCCAGTGCCGAGCAATCCACGGGGATCGATCAGACCAACAAGGCGATCACCCAGATGGATCAGATGACCCAACAGAACGCCGCCCTGGTGGAACAGGCCGCGGCGGCCAGCGAGGCGCTGACGGAGCAGGCTCAGAACATGCACGAGCTGACGGCCTTTTTTACTGTGGACGATCAGCTCGTACAGCGCATCAAACAGTCCGGTGGCCAAGCGAGAACCAACATAGACTTCGGCGCGGCACGCTCAAAACAGCTGCTTTGGAAGTCTAAGATACGTCGGTTTTTGGATGGCAAGGAAGGTTTGGCACAAGACCAGGCCGTGTCTCACCATCAGTGCGATCTAGGAAAATGGATTTATGCCCAGGGCAAGAAAAAATATGGTGGAATACCGCAGATGCAGCAGCTCGAATCGGTTCATAAGTCACTGCACGAGGTTATCAAAATCATCATAGATCTGAAGCACTCCGGACAGGGAGATCAGGCGGAGCAGGAATATGCCAAGATCTCGTCGATCTCCCGGCAAGTCGTTGAATTACTCAATGCCCTCGAGAAATCCATCAAGAATGAAGGCTCATCTGCTGTAAGTGTTCAGAGCCGAGCTGACAAACCTAACTTAGGAATGGAGCGGCGCTCGAAAAAACGACCCTGGTCTGGAGAGCAGGCAAACTTACAAACACCTCCTTTAAGTAAGAAATCCACAGGTACCACGGATGATGGTGAGTGGGAAGAGTTCTAAGCGGAATAACCAATGAATAATCACTGCAACTTTCCCACTGTGGTGTGACTAATGACTTCGAATAGAAGTCGGCCGCCTTCAGTCGGTGGAGACTGCAAGGTTCCGGATCGCCCGTATTCTGGGTTGTGACAACAGTTACATGGTTGGGTTATGCAACTGTTGTCGCGCATTAAATCCGCAGCATGTTTCGACTCAAATCACAAACGAATCAAGGTTAAGCCTAGAGTAAGGGAGAATTGGGTGATGGTAAATCTATTTAGACGTATATCGGTACGTAATAAATTGTGGTCGCTCATCGCGATATTTCTGCTCGGTACAGTGGTTGTATCTGGTGATGCCTTAGTGACACTCAAAAAGGATCTGCTCAAGGATCGCAAGGCAAAGGTACAAAATCTCGTTGAGGTCGCCCATGGTGTGATGGCCCACTATGCCGATCTTTCTGCTGAAAAACTATTGAAGGAGGACGAGGCCAAGCAGGCCGCGATAAAGCAGATCCAGTCACTTCGTTATGGAGATAACGACTATTTCTGGATCAATGACATGGGGCCGACCATGGTGATGCATCCAATCAAGCCCGCCTTGAACGGTAAGGACCTGTCAAAGGTACAAGACCCCACAGGAAAACGACTGTTCGTGGAATTCGTCGATACAGTCAAACAGCAGAAAGGCGGCTTTGTCCCCTATCTCTGGCCAAAGCCAGGTCTCGAGGAACCGGTTCGTAAAATCTCCTATGTGAAAGGATTTGAGCCATGGGGTTGGGTCGTGGGCTCAGGGATCTATATAGACGATGTGGATACTATGTTCATGCAGTCCGTGAGGGAATTGGCCATTATTCTTGTCGGTTTTGTCACTCTAACGATTGTCATTACATTTTTTATTATTCAGAGCATAATAAAGCCACTTAAAACCGCAGAAAAATCTGCAAATGCAATCGCGTCGGGAGACTTCAGCAGTACCTTCGAAGAATTGAAATCAAAGGATGAATTGGGGAAATTGATGAAGTCGTTGAAGACCATGCAGAGCAATCTACGCCGTTCCATTGAGCAAGACAGACGCAAGGCGAGAGAGATGGGTCGGGTCAAGACAGCGCTGGACAATGTCTCAGCCAATGTCATGGTTGCCAATGCCGAATACGACATTGTCTATGTCAACCCCTCAGTACAGAAGATGTTTCGTGAGGCACAGGACGATATACGAGAGGTCTTGCCCAGATTCGAGTCAGACAAGTTGTTGGGGATAAATATCGATACATTTCATAGCGACCCTGGGCGCATACGCATCATGCTGGATAGACTCAGCGATACCCACAATTCGGAGATCAAAATAGGGCCACGCAGTTTCAGGTTTGCAGCCAATCCGGTGTTGGACGCGCAGGGTAAGCGTATCGGTACCGTGGTGGAATGGATCGACTACACCCAGGAGCTGGCAGTGCAGCGAGAGGTGCAAGACATCGTTGAATATGCACAGGCCGGTGACCTAAGCCGTCGTATCGTCATGGCGGGCAAGAGCGGTTTTCTGGCTGCCTTGGCAGAGGGGATCAATGCCCTAGTGGATGTGTCCGAGCGGGTGATTAGCGATACCCAACGGGTACTGGGTGCAATGGCCAGAGGTGATCTTTCTGAAACTATTGATGCGGATTATCTGGGGGTCTTCGACCAGCTTAAGCAGGACGCCAATGCCACTGTGGCCAATCTTACGGAAGTGACTAGTAAGATTAAATCCGGAGCAGGTGAGGTTGGTAGTGGAGCCAAAGAAATTGCCCAGGGCAATACCGATCTGAGTCAACGTACCGAGCAACAAGCGGCCAATCTAGAGCAGACCGCCTCCAGCATGGAGCAGATGACCGCGACGACTAGACAGAATGCCGACAATGCCCGCCAGGCCAATCAACTGGCCTCGGGGGCACGTGAACAGGCCGAGACGGGTGGCAAGGTGGTCAATCATACGGTCTCGGCGATGATCGAGATCAACACCTCCAGCCGGAAGATTGCCGACATCATTGGGGTGATCGACGAGATTGCCTTTCAGACTAATCTGCTGGCGCTCAATGCTGCGGTAGAGGCGGCGCGCGCCGGCGAGCAGGGCAAGGGTTTTGCGGTAGTGGCCAGCGAGGTGCGCAATCTGGCTCAGCGCAGCGCCACGGCAGCCAAGGAGATCAAGACCCTGATCGAAGACAGTGTAGGTAAGGTCGATGAGGGCTCGCGTTTAGTAGACGAGTCGGGTCGAACCCTGGAGCAAATCGTTAGCTCAGTGAAGAAGGTCAGTGACATCGTGGCCGAGATTGCCGCGGCCAGTGCCGAGCAGTCCACGGGGATCGATCAGGTCAACAAGGCGATCACCCAGATGGATCAAATGACCCAGCAGAACGCCGCCCTGGTGGAACAGGCCGCGGCGGCTAGTGAAGCACTGACGGAACAGGCCACTGGCCTGAATGAATTAGTGTCTTTTTTTAGTATTGGGCAGAACGAGAGTGTAGCTTAGGGGGTTGTCGGACTTAGGCGACTAAAATGACATTGCACGGGAAATTCAATGATGCGTATCCTAGCGATACTTAATCAAAAGGGAGGGGTTGGCAAGACCACTACCACGGCTAATCTTGCTCATGCGCTGGTTTTGGCAGGGAAGAGGGTCACCACGATCGATCTCGATCCGCAGGGGCATTTGAGTGCCACCTTTGGCATTTTTGATGAACGGGGGCTGGGCATTGATGAGGTACTGCTTGGTGATGTTTGCATTGCTGATGTTGTTCAGCAGGTGCGCGAGGGTCTCTATCTGATCCCGGCCGGCCATCGTTTGGGGAAAATGGAAATGCTCACTCAAGGAGGGGCTTCCCGCGGTACTCGATTGCGCACAGCCTTAACGGGGCAATTTGAGGATCAGGATTTTATTTTGATGGATTGCCCGCCGGCTTCAGGGATTTTGGTGATGAACGCCTTGGCGGTGGCTGATGAGGTCATTGTCCCGGTGGCCGGGGATTACCTTGGGCTGAGGGGCTTGGGTTACCTGATGAAAACACTGAAAAGCATAGAGCAAGGTTTACAAAAAAAGCTGGAAAAATGGATCGTGGTCACGCGGTTTCATGCCCGGCGTCGCTTGCCGAGAGAGGTGGTTGGAAAATTGCTCGATTACTTCCCTGGTCAAGTACTTTCTACACCTATTCGTGAAACTACAGCCTTGGCGGAGAGTCCCGGCTTTGGTATGACTATTTTCGAATATAACGATGGAAGTAATGGAGCGCTCGATTATCGTTCGCTTGCCATGGACTATCTCAATGGGAGAACTATGTAATGGGAAGGCGGAGTTCAACAAAGGCATCTACTAAATCAGAGGGTTCATCGAGTAGATCTTCTGCAGCCAGGAAAAAGCCGTCACTGATCGGCAACGATCCGTTGGCTTGGATGGCTGAAGAAGCCGATTTCAGTTTCGGCGATGAAGGGGGGACGGATCGACATGGAGACGACGAGATTCAATCAGAGGTCGGCGAATCCCAGCAGATAGAAAATCAACAGGATGCAGAACCTAAAAATGAGGTGTCCTTGCAAGAAGTTTCTGGTGAGCGTGTTCATGATGATGAGCCTGAGGATGTTACCGATCCACAAGCATCTATGGAAAAAGAGCAAGAGAAACAAAATGATGCCCTGACCATCGTATTGGATCCTGAATTGAGCATTGCCATGGTCAGAGGACTGTATGAGCGTATGCAAGCTTTATTGGACAAGTCTGGCCAAATCGTGCTGGATGCCTCGAGTGTGGAGATGATGGACGCTGCGGCCTTGCAGACATTGGCGGCCTTCATCCAAGAAGCCGGAGCACGCGGAATCGATATTCAGTGGAAGGATGTTTCTCCAAAGGTGTATGAGGCAGCCTCATTGTTGGATCTTAAAGGGCATTTAAGATTGTAAGGAATGCTACCGAAATAGTTTCTCTATCCGGCTCGCCTTATCGTCCGTCCTCGGCGTTGCAATAACAGTCTGTAGGGCCGAGAGATCCGGACGAAATCAAACAAGGAACGTATGATGAAATCTCAACGCGAGTTCACATTTACGGATCAGAATTTTCAAAATCTGCGCCGGATCGTTCGCGAGCATACCGGAATCTCTCTCACTGAGGCCAAGCGGGAGTTGGTCTACAGTCGGCTTAGTCGACGCCTGCGCAAACTCAATATCAAGGGGTTTGACGAGTACACCGAGCTGTTGAAGACGGATGATCAAGGGGAACTCACTGAATTCACCAATGCGATTACTACCAATCTAACGTCGTTTTTCCGCGAAGTACATCACTTTGACTATCTTGCTAAAACCATATTGCCCGGGATGCTAGAACGCCAGCGACATTCAGCCAGGCTGCGGGTCTGGTCGGCAGGTTGTTCCACTGGCGAGGAACCCTATTCGATAGCCATTATTTTGAGTGAGGTGCTGCCCCGTATCCAGGAATGGGACGTACGCATATTGGCTACCGACCTGGATTCAAATGTGGTCGCTCATGCCGCTGATGGCGTCTATGCCCAGGAGCGTATCAAGGGCTTGTCGCAGCAACGTATGCGTCGTTGGTTTCGTAAGGGGAAAGGGGCCAATGAAGGCAAGGTTAGGGTGGTGCCCGAGTTAAGAGAAATCGTCAGCTTCCGACAGTTGAATCTGATGCATCCCTGGCCAATGAATGGACCTTTCGACATCATTTTCTGCCGTAATGTCGTGATCTATTTTGATAAAGATACCCAGCGGGTATTGTTCGATCGATTTGCGGAGCTAGTCGATGAACAGGGCCATCTATTTGTTGGGCATTCCGAAAGCCTGTTCAATGTTACGGATCGCTTCCGCCTCATTGGTAAGACGATATATCGGAGGGCGGCATGATGAGTGATTCGGCTATTGCATATACCTCCTCGACGCTGCTTGCTGCGCTGAGTGGCTTTGAGGATATTAAACGTTACTGGGATCGTAAAGAAGCCGTCGTCACGGCCAAGATACTACCGGGAGAATATTACGTGACGGTCAACGGAGAGATGATCACCACTGTTTTGGGCTCCTGTGTCTCAGCCTGTATCCGTGATCCCGCATTCGGTATTGGCGGAATGAATCATTTCATGTTGCCTATGAGTAAAAATGATTGCGCGGAGTGTTGGAGTGGCACCATGGTTAATGCGGCAACGCGTTATGGAAACTTTGCCATGGAGCATTTGATTAACGAAATATTAAAGCAGGGAGCAAGACGGGATCACCTTGAGATTAAGGTATTCGGCGGTGGTAAGGTGCTGGCTACAGCAACGGATGTAGGTAGTCGCAATATCGAATTCGTTATGGACTATTTGCATACCGAGGGCTTTTCTGTTATGGCCAAGGACGTCGGAGATATCTATCCAAGAAAGGTAAATTACTATCCGCAAACGGGTCGAGTTCGGATGAAAAAACTAAAATCAACTCATAACGATACGATTGTAACTCGAGAGAAAAAATACATGGAAAATATCGAGCATCAGCCTGTGGGTGGTGATGTTGATCTATTTTAATATATCAAAGTCCGGGTGGTAAGTAGCGTGGTTTTGAATGTATTCTAAATGTGAGGTTTGGTAATGAGTCCGATACGCGTTCTGATCATCGATGATTCTGCCCTGGTGCGTAAAATGTTGACGGAAATCCTGGGCAGCGATCCAGGCATTGAGGTATTGGGTACCGCGCCCGATCCCTATATTGCGAGGCAGAAGATCAAGCAGCACAATCCCGATGTGGTGACCCTGGATGTAGAGATGCCTCGTATGGATGGTCTTACCTTTTTACGCAATCTTATGCGGCTGAGGCCAATGCCGGTGGTGATGGTTTCTTCGTTGACCGAAAAAGGCGCTGAGATTACGCTCAATGCCCTTGAACTCGGGGCCGTGGAGGTAGTTACCAAACCAAAGGTGGATGTGAAGGAAGGTCTTAAGGACTACAGTGACGAACTCATCACTAAGGTCAAGATCGCGGCCCGGGCAAAGGTGCGGCTGCTTACCAATAGCAAACAGAGCGGTAATATTCTGAATGACCCCAGCCATTCAGTGACGCGTTTAAGCTCTACCGGTAGCCATTTTCGCACTACCGATCAGATCATTGCCATCGGGGCATCGACCGGCGGGACCGAGGCTATAAAGGAAGTGCTTACCCGGATGCCGCCCGATGCTCCCGGTATCGTCATCACTCAGCACATCCCCGAGGCCTTCAGCGCCTCCTTTGCCAAACGTATGGATACGATATCCGCGATGACGGTGAGCGAGGCCAGCAATGGTCTACAAATACTACCTGGACACGTTTATATCGCCCCTGGTCACAGCCATCTATCGGTAGATCGGGATGGTGCCCGATATGTCTGCCGGTTAGATACAGGCTCTCCTGTGAATCGGCACCGTCCAAGCGTAGACGTGCTATTTCGTTCTGTGGCCGAGCGTGTTGGGCCCAATGCCATCGGGGCAGTTCTGACGGGTATGGGTGCGGATGGTGCGCGTGGTCTATTGGAAATGAAGCAGGCGGGGGCTTCTACAGTGGTTCAGGATGAGGCCACCAGTGTGGTTTGGGGTATGCCCGGTGAGGCTGCAAAGTTGGGTGCAGCAGATTTTGTAATGCCGCTAAATAGTATTGCGGCAAAGATTTTGGATCTTGCCGGGGGTAGTGGTCGGTTAAAGAAGCAAGTGGTTGGTGCCGATAAATGATTTGATGCTGAAGTGCAGACGATTAAAAGGAAGCATACCATTGAAAACTCCGGTAGCACAGCTAGGAATTCTAGCCGCGCTGATCACTATGATTATCGCGGTGGAGGTCGGTGGTGGAGGAATGATACCACGCTTGGGTTTGGAGGTGTCCCTTCTGTTTTTTATAGGGCTGTTAATTTTTTTGAATCGAAGCTCAAAAAAGAATAAAAAGGCCAACGATCAGATGCCAGGTGTGATTGAAATCGATCAGGCCAGTCGTTTGTTGGCCAATGAGTTTGAGCAGGCCATGGCGCCTGAGCTACGTAGTATCGACGAGGAACTCGTGAGGGTCGACAAACTGTTGCGCGAGGCCATTAAAGAGTTGGCACAAAACTTCGAGAAGCTCGGTGAGATGTCCTCAGAACAGAATAAAATCGTGATAGAGATATTGCAACGTAGCGAGGGAGAGGAGAGTGGGCAGGATTTGAATGTACAGAAATTTGTCAATGACACCAGTGAGCTATTGGATTATTTCATTAAGATTTTGGTCGAAGTAAGCAAGAAAGGCGTGCAGAGTGTGAACCATGTCGATGACATGGTGGATCATTTGGATGGAATCTTTGAATTAATTTCCGATATCAATCTGTTGGCCGGTCAGACTAATCTGTTGGCCCTCAACGCCAGCATAGAAGCTGCACGTGCCGGTGAGGCTGGGTATGGGTTTGCAGTGGTAGCTGAGGAGGTTAGAAATCTGTCGGGCCGTTCGACAAAATTCAATGAACAGATTAAGGAGCGCGTTAATAACACTAAAGAAGCCGTGGATAAGGTACGCCGGATGGCGCACGGTATTGCCTCGCAGGACATGAATGTAGCGATGCAGGCTAAGGCCAAAGTCAATGAGGTTCTCAGCCATGTCGCTCAATTGGATGAACTATATACGCGTAAGATCGGGCAGATGTCCAGTATCACCGATAATGTTGCTGTAACAGTAGGCAACGCGGTGCGTTCACTGCAGTTTGAGGATATCTGTACACAGGCGCTGTCGGCCGCTAACGAGCGTGTCTCAAACTTAGTCGTTCTTGGCCAGGATCTCAGGATGATACAGGAAAAAGATGAAACAGGCGCGAGCAATCTCGCACTCGATCAGGTCGTCGGGCGTATGCGAGAGCTCATTGGGGTTATCGAGCAACGACGTGTGGAATGGGCTGAGCAACATAAGGCCGTCACACAGCAGTCAATGGATACCGGCGACGTTGACCTTTTTTGAAGCAAACTAACACTCAGAGGAGCTACTTACACCATGAAGGACATGAAGTGGTAACAGGAATAGTGAGTTGGCAAGCCGAGTCATTGGCGCTGCACGGATTTCTGATCAACCTCACACTGAGGTTGCTAAAGTAAGGTATTAAACGCTTTGTCCTGTAACACCTTTATGTCCTTCATGCTCTTCATGGTGAGAGTACCTACAGATATCATCAGCCGTTCATAACGGGAGAAGGCATGTGAATAACGTTAATCAATACATCAGTCAAGACAATAAGAAGGTTGTAATTTCCATTAATGGGAAGTTTGATTTTAGCGCCCATCAAGCCTTTCGCAGCGCCTACCGTGACCTTCCGGGGCTTGGTGTCGAATACCGGGTCGACATGAGCAAGACGCAGTATATCGATAGCTCCGCATTAGGCATGCTACTCTTGTTACGCGAACATGCCGGTAATGATAAAGCAAGAGTGATTATCGTAAAACCCCCTGAGGACGTACGCAAGGTCCTTGAGATCGCTAATTTTCAGAAAATGTTCATGTTCGAATAGCATAGCCATGAATTCATCTGGTGGTGCGCAGAGATCCCCGCCGTGTGATTCTCTGCAGGAGTTAGTCGATGAACGCACTCGTGAATTACGGCAGGCCAAAGAACGAGCGGAGCAATCAGACCAGGTGAAGTCATTGTTTCTTGCCAATATGTCACATGAATTACGTACCCCGATGCATGCCATTCTGAGCTTTTCAGATCTTGGATTAAAGAAATACGGCAAGGCGAGCCCAGATCAGCTTGAACGATACTTCTCTCGCATCCATCAGAGTGCAAAACGTTTATTAACGCTACTGAACGATCTCTTAGACCTATCTAAACTTGAGGCGGGACGTGTTGAATATGACCTTAGAGAGAGAGAGTTTATTGCCATCGTGAATCGCGTAGTCATGGAACATGAGGCATTGATAGATCAATATAATGTAAAAGTGAACATCGTCTCACCGCAATATTCCACTAAGGCCTGTATGGATCACCACAAGCTGATCCAAGTAATGAGTAATTTATTGTCGAATGCCATAAAGTTTAGCCCCAAAGGGGGGTTGATCACAGTGGACTTTTGTTCTTCAGATATGTCAGCCGGACGGCGCAAGTCAGATAAAGGAACGGTGCCGGCACTTAGGGTAAGTGTTCGGGACGAAGGAATTGGGATTCCAGAGCAGGAGCTGGAAGTGGTGTTTGATGAGTTTGTGCAGAGTAGCAAGACCAAAACCAACTCCGGTGGTACCGGCCTAGGTTTAGCGATCTGTCGAAAGATCATCGAAGGGCATGGTGGAATAATTCGGGCGGAGAATCACCCAGAAGGGGGGGCATTGATAAGTTTTGAATTGCCGATTAGGCCTCTGAAATATATTGCTCGGTAGCATTTCCTATTCATCCGCATAGGTCTAAATGCGGTGGGATATTCAAGGAATACCCTTATGCAAAAGTCCAAACCGACAATCCTTATTGTCGATGACGAAACCTTCAATCTGGACATCATGGAGGAATATCTAGAGGACGAAAATTACGATATCCTCAAGTCCTCGGATGGTGGTGAGGCTTGGCACATTCTACAGCAGGATCCTGAAGTATTCGATGTTGTTCTGTTGGATCGTATGATGCCGGGGTTGGATGGAATCGAGGTACTCGAAAGGATGAAGGCCCATGCCGTCTTACGAAATGTACAGGTCGTTCTGCAGACGGCACGAGCAGCCAATCAAGATATCGTCGATGGATTGAATGCGGGCGCCTTTTACTATCTGACTAAACCTTTCGAAGAGGACATGCTGAGATCTGTGGTGCAGACGGCACTGGGTGACCGGACCCGTTACCAGTTAGTGCAGAACGAGGTGAAAAAACATGCCGGCACCTTTGGGTTGATGCAGTCAGGCCGTTTTCTTTTTAGAACGCTGGAGCAGGGGCAAGACTTGGCTTCAGTGTTGGCAAATGCCTGCCCTGAACCAACAAGCATTGTAACGGGTTTGTTAGAGCTGATGATCAATGCCGTGGAACACGGTAATCTTGGCATATGTTACCAAGAGAAAAGTAAGCTTAACAAAACAGGAAATTGGGCAGCTGAAGTGCAACGTCGTTTGGCATTGCCTGAGAATGCTCATAAAGAAGTAGAGGTTAAATACTTGCGGTGCAATGGTGAGATCAGGATCGCCGTGACCGACCAAGGGGGGGGGTTCGACTGGAGGCCTTTTGTGGATATGACACCGGAACGTGTTTTTGACAGCCACGGTAGAGGCATCGCTATGGCGCGCATGCTAAGTTTTGACCACCTTGAATTCAACAAGAAGGGGAATGAAGTGGTAGCCGTAATCGATTTAAATTCGTAACTACTCACACCATGAAGCGCATGAAGAACATGAAGATGTTACAGGACAAGGTTTTTAAAACCTTTGCTTTAGTAACCCCACATTGAAGTTGATCAGAAAACCATGCTGTTTTTTGAATGACTCGGTTTGCCAACGCACTGTTTCCTTTTAACACTTCATGTCCTTCATGGTGTGAGTAGTTACTTTTTATGTAACATTGTTTTCCCGCTAATCTTGTATACATAGGCGAGTACCTCGGCAACCGCCACGTAGAGTACCTGCGGTATTTCATCCCCTAGCGGAATTTCAGACAAGAGAGTGACGAGCGCTGGATCTTCATCAATGGGGATGTCATGCTCACGTGCGATTTCCAATATTCGCTCAGCTACCGCTCCCTTTCCTTTGGCGGTAATAGTAGGTGCGCCTTTGCCATCGTAATGCAAAGCTACCGCAGTTTCCCGGTCACCTTTTGACCTATGGTTCATGCCTTGGTGCTCAACAGGGTACGCCTATCTTGTTGAACAGTAGAAAAAGGTGGCACTCCCCGGCAACAGGTGATTGATCTCACCCTCAATCCTCGCGCCTCAAGGTTTTTCCTCAGCGTCGACAAGCAGCCTTCGAGCATGGATGCCGTCTCTTTGCGTTCCGCCCATAAGCTACTGGAGATCAAATCCCCTTGGATATTTACCCGGGCCTGTACGGGGCCTAGCGAGGGTAGGTCAAAAGCCAGGGTCGCCGTCCATCGACTTGCTTCGGTATCGTGTTTGCGTTGTGGTTCCTTTTCGATACGTAAATGTAGCACGTCGAGCTGATCATTCCCTCTGACGGGTATTTCGACCAGCCAACACGTCTGCTTGTCCTGGGTATGCTCCAGGGCGGTGAGTTGGTGGAGTACCAGCCGGGCCAATACGGCCCGTGCCGCGTCTTGAAGGATGTGCTGCATAGACTCAATAGAAGCATCACTTATCCCTCCAATTTGAGTCTGTGCTTGTGGTATCGGGTAGCTGTTTCGGTTGGGTGGCGCGGGTGGGATATAGGTGTCTGCAAGGCTAAGTGGGTGGCGAGGGGCAGGGGTGTTGGTGTTGGGTAAGTGATTCAGTAAACGCAGTAGTAATCCTTTAAGATCGCGTCCTATGAGAGGGGTTTCTTTCCGCCGGGCAAGTTTATGCTCAAAGAATAGACCGGAGTTTGCCAGGGCCTCACTCAGGCCGTAGGCTTGGACAATCTCATTTCGAGTGGGCAGGGCATTGATTAACTGGCGTAGAAATTGGTTTAAGGGTACTGGCAATTGGCTAATGTGGTTGGTTCCTACCATGCTATTCAATACTGAGAGCAGTTTGGGTAGTCCGTCTTGCTGAGGCTGTAGACGCAACAAATGAGTGGTGAGCAGGTCGGTCGGCTTGGCGAGAACCTGCCCATTGATCGATGTTATTGATAGTAGCGTTTGAGGATGTACTCTCATCACCTGTAAATTCAGGACATCGCCCTTGGTCAATCCTACTGAGGAACGGATCGGGAGTGTTTCTTTACCTAAGCGCAGATGCGTGTTTCCACCGCCTTGACCGTCAGGCGTACTGCGCAGTACTGTGGCTACTAGTAGCTTTTCCAGCTGGAAAACACCTCTTTGAGTGGACAGCAAAGCATGTGCAGATTGAGTCGAGTCGATTGCGAGTGGTGTTGTCATCTATACGATAGTGATTAGTTTTTCACTCGGATATTTCATAAATTGTAGATGCCCTCTCATGATCCTTGATTCCACAAGAAGTTTCGCTCAGTTGGCCGTAATTGTGGATACGTTGCTCCTTCAAAAAACCCTTGTGGAAAAATTTTCTACGCGATCGTTGCGAAAAATCATGAAATATTTGGGTTAAGCGTAAATCAGGGTGATCAGTCCTCATATTTACTAAAGGTTTTAAGGGCAATTTCCGATATTAATAAAGAGAATATAAATCTTATTGGTCAAGAAGATAATGACAATATATTCCAGCCAACAAAATCCGTGGATGTTGAGGTATAAGCATACCCTACAGAGTCTCGAGCGAAAGGATAAGGCATGGAGAAAACGCGAGGGATTACTCAAGCTTATTGCATCATGGTTGATTTTAGCGGCGGATCCGCATGATGAGGTCCTTAATAAGGAACTTCAAGAGCTGCGCGTAGAATTAAGAAAGAGCTTTGACGATCACGCTTTACGCTCTATGGTCGATAGAATATCAATCAGTGTTGCCCGGTTGAGTAAATTAAGGAAAAAGGAGGCAGACAATACCGGTTGTGTGGATATAGTTACCCAATCGCTGGATTGTCTTAAGCTTCCGGCAGATCTTGACCAAAGTAAACAAACATTAGTCGACAGAATAAACTTTTCCCATCAGCGTGAAGGGAAACAGGCGATCGTAGCGGCCTTTACCGAATTCGTTTCCGAATTGATCCTGTGTAAGTCTTCTGTCGAGCCGCTTCCAGTGGCTTCAGTCAGCACTCTACAAGGTGCGTCTAATATTTCTGTCGACAAGGTACCAGAGTCTTCACCTCAGATTCATGAGGTTCTCATTCAACTGATAGAAAAACTCGATTTTCCGATACACATACGTGCACAAGCGGATGTCATCATCGAAAGGATGAGGCCGGGTCTACCGGCAGACGGTATCGGTGCGCAGATTTTAGAGATTGTAGATCTCATTTCTCGAGCTCGTCTGTTTGTTCAAGCCGAGAAGAGAGATATAGAGCGTTTTCTGGAAAAACTCTCTATTCAATTGCAGGGCTTAGATCGATATCTGTCGATCTCAACAGACTCAGAACGCCAAACTGCTGAGAGCAGAATAAAGTTCAGTGACACGCTAGGTGCTCAGATGCGAGAGATCGGCGCGACATTAAGTGATGCCAATGATCTTGTAACCGTAAAATCAGATATCCAAATTCGTCTAGACACCATTCAACAGCATCTTGAATCAGAGCGCAGGATGGAAGCCGATAGAGCGCGACAGGCGGAACAAGAAATTGTGCGACTAAGAGAAGAATTGAAGGCTACAGAGATTATCACGGATGAACTACGTAATAAGGTAAAGGAAAATCACGAACTCGCAATGAAGGACTCCTTGACAGGATTGTTCAATCGCACTGCTTATGAAGAACGCGTGTGCGCTGAGTTCGAGAAATGGAAGCGCTATGGAAGGCCGCTGTCAATAGTGATAATCGATGTGGATCACTTTAAAAACATTAATGATACCTTTGGACACAATGCTGGAGATCGAGTCCTGAAGTCCTTGTCTGAGGTGTTTTGCGGCCAGATACGAAAAACAGATCTTTTGGTGCGTTATGGTGGTGAGGAGTTCGTGCTCTTGGCTTCAGAAAGCGATAAGAATTTCGCACTAAATCTAGCGGAAAAATTACGACAAATAGTGCATCAATGCAAATTTCATTATGAAGGAAATAATGTCTCTGTCACCATCTCTTGTGGGGTTTCATCATTCCGGGATGGCGATACGCCGGAACTTGTTCTTGAGCGTGCGGATATGGCGCTTTATCGGGCAAAGGCGCTGGGAAGAAATAGTTGTCTGCTTGATTGAAATAATATTTTTAGGGGAGCAAAGCCGTGTTCAATAATAGATTCTTCTTGCCGCTAGACTGGCAGGTATAGCAGTAGTAGTAATTCCCTTTAAAGTCCCTCATGTGATTGGGGGTGGGTCATTAATCTGAAAATATGTTTCACAAGGATGGGATATGGATATAGCAACCTTATTGGGAATATTAGGAGCAGTGATCGTCATCGCTGGTGCAATATTTCTCGGCGGTGATGTTGTCATGTTTATCAATGTGCCTTCAATTGTCGTTGTCTTCGGAGGGACTATCGCAGTGACCTTAACCAAGGTGTCTTTGAAGCATTTTCTTGGTTCTTTCAAGATTGGTCTCAAGGCATTTTTCCACAAGGCCTCAAATTCTGAAACCCTGATTGAAGAGGCCGTAGAACTGGCAACGGTGGCCAGAAAAGAGGGTATGCTAGCCTTGGAAGGGAAGGAGATAAACCACCCTTTCTTGGCAAAGGGAATCAGTCTGTGTATCGATGGGCACCCACCTGAGATTGTTCAAGAGATGTTGTCCAAGGATATTAATTTGACCATTGAGCGCCATGATATCGGTGTGACAATGTTCAAAGGAGTCGGTGATGCTGCACCCGCCATGGGCATGATCGGTACCCTAATTGGATTGGTGCAAATGCTGTCCAATATGGATGATCCAAAATCTATCGGACCGGCGATGGCCGTAGCCTTATTGACGACCCTGTATGGGGCGATAATTGCTACGGCGTTTGCACTGCCTATCGCCGAAAAACTCAAACATATTAGTAAAGCAGAAAGACTGAATAAACATCTGGTATTGGAATCCATTTCATCGATTCAGGCAGGGGTTAATCCTCGAGTACTTAAACAGATGTTATCGAACTTTCTCCCTGAAAGTAAGCGTCAACTGGAAGAACAACCGGCTTAGGAAAGCGAATTAAACAGCTTCCCTAACTGACGCCGCATGATTGTTCGTATTCAAGGCGCGATAACAGGCGCATAGCCTCGACTATGACACTGTTGTTGCAACGCCTAAGACGGACGATCAGGCAAATCAGATAGGGAAGTGTGTAGGTAGCATTCCTTAGTGGAGATACACGACCCGTATTGCCTGCAGCGCGTATTAGGAGTTAAATCATGAGTGAACCCTCAGCCCCCCCCAGTGACGGTGACGACGGGTTACCAGGATGGGTGATGACCTTTGCAGACCTGATGTCACTGCTAATGTGTTTTTTCGTACTGCTACTCTCCTTTTCTGAGATGGATGCCCAGAAATTCAAACAGCTTGCGGGGTCCATGAAATTAGCCTTTGGTGTTCAACGTGATGTGGATGTCAGGACGGCCCCAAAGGGAACGAGTATCATTGCCCAAGAGTTTTCTCCGGGGAAACCCACACCCACACCGCTAAAACAGATGCGTCAGCAAACTACTGATGACACTAAGGATAATCTAGATTTTACGGATTCCGCGACTAAGCACGACAAACAGAAGCTCGCTGAACAACTTAAAGAGGAAGCTGCC
>JAAEPA010000210.1 GCA_024222475.1 Gammaproteobacteria bacterium
CTTTTATGGAAGTCGGATTTCTATCAGCGGGCGACGGGTTACACCCACAGACAACCCTTTGGGCGTTTGGTCCGATACGTATAGTATCAAACGTCGATTCGATCGGATTGGTTGTTCGGATGCTCTGCCAATGCTCAGTGGGAAAGTCATAGAAGGTTAATAGCTATTCGGTATCTTTTTGTAAGCAGATTGTCGCTTTTGGATGTTTTGCTTCATAGGTTTTGATAAATAGCTCAAAAGCCTCCTCAGCCGCTTTCTTGGTCGGTGCCTGCCAGATCCCATGCAGCCCATGTTTGCTTTGGGTTGTAGCGAGCAGCCCTTTCAAGGGGACTATTCACCTTGAAAGGGCCGCTTCATAGATCTTACCAATCCTCTCGTAACTCGAGGCAAGATGCTGCCGCCATAAGGAATGACCTTGGTTGTAAGAGTGCTGTTGCAGACGAATTCTGAGGCTCTCCTGATGAACGCCTAGCGCGTCGTCCCAATACTCTTTCTCCTCCAACAGAAGTCCAATCCTCTCATAGCTGGTTGATAATTCCAGCTTCCTATCTTGGTTGCTTTTTCGCGCGCGACTAATCCATAACAAAGAGGGAAGTCCGAGGATATCGACAATCTATCGCATTCCGCTAGCGGTTGACGTCGACAATTACCCGGCCTCGGACCCGTCCAGCGATTATTTCATCGGCTAACTCTGGTAACTCCTCCAGACTGATGATATGGCCAATCTCGCCAAGTCTGTCGGCGGGAAGATCCTGTACCAACCGACCCCAGGCTTTTTTACGCCACGCCACTGGGCACATCACCGAGTCTACGCCACGCAGACTTACGTTGCGCAGGATGAAAGGCAATACGGTAGTGGGAAGATCGGCACCACCAGCGAGACCGCAGGCCGCCACGCAGCCCCCGTATTGCGTCTCTGCGAGCACTCTGGCGAGTAACGTACTCCCCACGGTGTCGATCGCACCAGCCCAACGTTGTCTCTCCAGCGGGCGGGGTGGCTGGGCCATCTCTTCGCGGGAGATAAATTCGGCAGCACCTAGCTGACGCAGGTACGCCTCGCCTTCGGGACGGCCACTTACCGCGGCCACGGTATAACCGAGTTTGGCGAGTATGGCGACCGCCACACTACCCACGCCTCCCGAAGCGCCGGTAACCAGCACGGTGCCCTTATCAGGTGTGATACCGGCATCCTCAAGAGTCATAACACAGAGCATGGCGGTGAATCCGGCGGTACCGATAGCCATGGCGCGCTGGCTGTCGAGCCCATCGGGCAACGGCACCAGCCACTTGGACTGCACACGTTGACGTTGGCTGTAGCCGCCCCAGTACTTCTCACCGACACTCCAGCCGGTGAGTACCACCTGGTCGCCTGCGACATAGTCGGTGGAATCGGACTCCAACACCGTGCCAGCCAGATCGATACCCGGTACCATAGGCCAAGTTCGAACGATTTTGCCCTTGCCGGTAATGGCGAGGCCATCCTTATAATTGAGGCTGGAGTAGTCAACGGCGACCATTACATCGCCCTCGGGGAGATCGTCGTTGGTCAGTTGGCGAACTTCGGCGATGGTTTTCCCGGCGTTGTCTTGGGTGAGTATCAGGGCACTGAAGGTGTCAGACATGAGGTTTTCCTCTGGCGGTGTGACTGTACAAGCTGCAGGTTTAGTATAATTGTAACTATACGCTAGACGTCAATATTCTACTGGTTCAGTTTGCGTTTTAGAATTTTACCACAATCCCCTTTGGGAAGCTCTGATGTGGATTTATCATCACTCCTGCGGGGAAATCGGTACTTATAATCACTAAAAAAAGTCATCCGTAATGGGTAGATAACTTTCCCTTCAGGCGCCGTCGCTTTTGCTGTCTAGTGAATTTTAAAAGACTA
>JAAEPA010000211.1 GCA_024222475.1 Gammaproteobacteria bacterium
AAGGGCAGCCAAGGTAGACACGGGCATCACCGGCAGAGCCCAAGCGAACGCGATCCCCTGCACTACCCCGGCGGCGATTCGTACCCCTGTGAATGAACCGGGTCCACAACCGAAGGCGACAGCATCCAACTGTGATAAGACGACTCCAGCCTCAGCGGTCAATGCTTCACACATGGGAAGAATTAATTGCGTATGGCGACGTGGAGCAAGCTTATAACGATTAATAATAGCCCCATCAATCAATAGCGATGCGGAACAGGCCTCGGTAGCGGTTTCAATGGCTAACAGCTTCATAGTGCTGATCACAGGCAGTGAAAAAGGATTCAACGATTCGAAGATCATGGGTCACCGGCAGGGTAGGCAAACTATTAAGAAATACCTTGCCATAGGGCTTGGTGAGCAATCTGGGATCACAGATCACAAGCACTCCTGAATCCTGCTCATCGCGGATCAGACGGCCCACCCCCTGTTTTAAACTAATGACTGCCTGAGGAAGTTGGAATTCGAAAAACGGATTGCCACCCGCCGACTTGATGGCCTCCAATCTGGCCTGCATCACCGGATCACCCGGGGAAGCGAAGGGCAACTTATCGATGATGACACAACTCAGGGCCTGACCACGTACATCGACACCCTCCCAAAAGCTGCTAGTGCCTAGGAGCACTGCATTGCCGGCCTCTCGAAAATGCTCAAGCAGTTCACGGCGTGGCGCTGTACCCTGAACCAGTAATGGGTAATCCAGCCGACCCTCTAACCGCTCGGCTGCCAATCGCAGCGCACGATGACTGGTAAACAGCAAGAAGGCACGGCCCCCACTGGCCTGGATGATGGGCAAAACAGTCTCTACCAGAGCCGGAGTATAGCTAAGCTGCCTAGGATCGGGTAGGCCTTTAGGCAGATAGAGCATGGCATTATTCTCATAATCATAGGGGCTATCCAGGGCCTCACAGCGAATATCACCCAGACCTAGGCGTGAGGTGAAATGTCTAAAATGCCCCCCCACAGACAACGTCGCGGAGGTGAACACCCAGGCACAGGGATAATCCTCCATATGCTTCTTAAAGATCCCTGCAATTTCCAAAGGTGTATTATGCAAAATAAAGCTGTGCCGGAAGGTCTCATACCACTGCACCGCGGCCTCTGGTTCACTGCGCATCAATTCCAGGCGATTGATGGCCTGCACCACTCGCCGCGCACAGGCCTGCAACCCCTTGCCCCGCTCAGCAACCATCTCCAGCGCTTCGCGCAACTCATCCAGACCCCATCCCATCTCATCCAGAGCCTTTTCTACACGCGGGTGCTTGCGAAGTGGCAGCCAGGCCCCTCGCTGCGATTCCCTGCCCATAGCAATACGCAGATCAAAAACACGGTTAATCAGGTTTTCAGCAATACGGCGTAACTCCCCCATGTCGGGAGATTCCTTCAACTGCTCTGCGATGGTATCGCGCGCCAAATCCTGAATCTGGCGACTGCTCAGATTGGTACCGAAAAACGCCGAAGCGATCTCCGGTAATTGGTGAGCCTCGTCAAGCACAAAGGCATTGACACTGGGCAGAAGCTCGCTAAAACCCTCCTCCTTAAGCGCCAAATCGGCAAAGAACAGATGATGATTGATGATCAGTACATCCGCTTCCTGCGCCCTACGCCTGGCCTTGAGCACATGGCAGGCCGAGTAAGATGGGCACTCAGCCCCCAAACAGTTATCCACAGTGGAGGTCACCAAAGACCACAGCGGCGAGTCTTCAGCAACTTCATTCAGTTCTGCGATATCCCCCCGTAGGGTGCGCCGGGCCCACTGCTGTACATGCCGAAATGCCGGCGTGCACAAGACCTTATCCCCGCGCTCTATAAGGCTCTCGAATCTATGGATGCAGAGATAATTGGCTCGCCCCTTGAGTAAGGCCGTCTTCACCGGAAGCGCCAGGGCCTTACGTATCACCGGCAAGTCCTTGTGATAGAGCTGGTCCTGCAAATGCTTGGTGCCGGTAGAGATCACCACCTTCTTAGCGGATAACAACGCCGGGACCAAATAGGCAAAGGTTTTGCCCACGCCGGTACCAGCCTCGACCACCAACGAATCGGTATCCGACATCGCCAGTTCGACCAATTCAGCCATGCGTTGTTGCTGCGCCCTGGGCCTGAAGCCCTCGACGTATGCGGCCACGGCGCCGGCCTCATCCAGCAACTCACGCGCTTGCATTACCATGTTAACGCCTCATCTATAGTTGGTGTGTAATTAGCTTAGGAATGCTACTGAAATAACTTCCCTATCTGACTTGCCTTATCGCTCGTATTCGGCGTTGTGACAACAGTGACATAGCTGGGGCTATGCGCCTGTTGTCATGCCTTGAATACAAACGATCATGCGGCGCCAGTTAGGTAAGTTATTTAATTCGCATCCCTCAGCGGGCAAGACGCTCGGCCTCCCGAGCCCCCTGGGTATCTCCTTGCAGGCGTCGTGCATGAGCAATAATCCGCCAGTTATTACGTGCCAATCGTGAGTCGGAACCGGGAAGGCTATTGGACTTGATGGCCATGGCCTCGGCCTGATGCGGATCTCCCTGGCGCAGACGCACCTCGGCCAAACGCTGCCAGAGCACGGGGTTGCGAGGCGAGATCCGCAGGGCCCGCTCTAGATTGGCCGCTGAATGATCCAATTGACCCGCATTCATATTCGACTCGGCCTTGGCAAGCAAAGTAGCAACAGGCCTCGACCCTACGCGCGGGGTGAGGGACGGACCCTCAGGTACCGGCCGAGAGATCACCGGCTCCAGGGGTGGGACGACCGGCGGTGGAGCCGGCGGCAACTCGGCTACCGGAGCCGGTGCGCTGGTAACGGGCACAGACCGATAGGCGCACCCCTGCAACACCATCAATCCCATTACAGTTAGAGTTGTGAGTAAAAAAACAGTGTAGCGTATTAAAATCATTGTTCAAAGAGCTCCGAAAACCAGTCTACCGCCCGATCAACGCCGGTATAGACCTCCTTGCCGCAAGGCGCCGGGTCCGTTGGGGCACTGTCCTTGATAAAGGGAAACCATTCGGCCCCACTGCAACCCTCATCGGCGATCAGACCGGAGACCGGATCGATCAACATCCACTCTACCTCAGGGGGTTGCACCATATTCAAAGGACTCGTTGAGATCGAATTCATGATATCCGCCCACACCGGCAAGGCACCGGTGGACCCAGTCAGTCCAGTCGAGCGATTATCATCCCGCCCCATCCAGACAACCACCAGATGTTCCCCGGAGAATCCAGCAAACCAGCTGTCGCGAAGACCATTGGTAGTACCCGTTTTACCGGCTACCTTGAGTTCTTCCGGTAACAGCGCCTTCAGCGATTTGGCGGTACCCTGCCGGGTCACCTCATACATCGCGGAGTTCACTAGATACACCGCAGCCGGGTCGACCGTACGTTCCAGCTTGAGCGGATATCGTCTTAGTGGTAAGCCTTGACGGTTCATAACCTCGCGTATCGCCTTGAGAGGAGCACGATAACCACCCGCGGCCAGAGTCTGATAAATCTGACTCACCTCCAAAGGAGAAAGCTCTACCGCCCCGAGCAACATCGACGGATAATGCGGCACATTACGAGACAAGCCCAGCCGGTACAGATTGTCGGTCACCGCATCCAAACCTATGGCGAGTCCCAAGCGTGCCGTGGAAACGTTATACGACTGCACCAAGGCATCCCTCAATAGCACCTGGCCGTGGTTTTTGTGATCGTAGTTTTGCGGCGACCAAACCTTACCTTCGCTCAGGCGTAGGGAAAGCGGTGCGTCATCGACCCGGGTCGTGAGGGAATATTCCCGGGGCTGCGACAAGGCCGTCAAATAGACTACCGGTTTTATCAAGGAACCTATCGGACGACGGGCGTCCACCGCTCGATTATAACCGGCATAACGAGGATCACGCCCACCGACCAAGGCAAGCACCTCACCATTTTCAACACTCGTGACGACGATCGCGCCCTGAACCTTCTGCCGGGCAGTGCCTTGATGTTTGTCTAGCCTGGCAAGCCTGCGAGTTATGGCGCGCTCCACATCGACTTGCACCATTGGATCCAAGGTTGTAAATATCACCAACCCTTCGGCACGCAGATCTTCTTCTCTATAATCCCGCTTTAGTTGTTCGCGTACCAGTTGAACAAAGGCCGGAAATGGAGAAACCCCGGAAGGCGCCTTCGCGGATACCGCCAAGGGGACCGACTTAGCCCTATTTGCCTCAGCAAGCGACATACCGCCATGCTCTGCAAGTAAGCCCAGTACCAGGTCTCGACGTGCCCTAGCACGTTGCGGGTGCCTGCGAGGATCATAATAAGAGGGCCCCTTGATCAAAGCCACCAGGGCAGCCATCTGCTCGGATTTCAGATCGCTTAGCCGGCGTTCAAAGTAAAATTGGCTGGCCAGGCCGAAACCGTGGATGGCGCGTCCCCCATCCTGGCCCAGATAGACCTCATTCAGATAGGCCTCCAGAATTTCTTCTTTGCTGAAATGCCACTCCAGCAGCCAGGCCATGATGGCCTCATTGAGTTTGCGCCAGAGGGTACGCTCGTTACTCAGAAAAAAGTTTTTCACCAATTGCTGGGTCAGGGTGCTGCCCCCTTGAACCGTCCGCCCCGCCTTGAGGTTGATCAACAAGGCACGCGCTACGGCCATCACATCCAGCCCATTATGACTAAAATAATTCCGGTCTTCCACAGTTAACAACGCCGCAACCAACAAGGGAGGCACATCCGCCAACTGTACCAGCATACGATCCTCATTATGCCTGGGATAGATACTGGCTATCGCCACCGGTTCCAGACGCAGCAGACCGAGATCCTCGCCACTGCTCTTGTCATAGATGCCGCTCACCCGCCCCTCTCGAAACACTATGCGAATCAGCCGTTGCGGTTCATCACCATCCCAGAAGGGAAATCCCCGGGTATGAAGAATCACGGTATTGCCCTTGCGAAAATACTCACCGGGTTCATCTGCCCGGCGGCGGCGTTGATAACGCAACAGCTTCAGCTCATCGACCAAGGCCGCCGCAGATAGAGATTTATCACCGTAAATCTCTAATGGCCGGGCAAACACCCGCGCCGGCAAGGCCCAACGACGGCCCTCAAACTGCTGACGGATAAGGATATCCAGATAGAGGGTATAGATCAGCGTCAGAAAAACAGTACCCACCAACAACATTAAAGTCGCTAATCGCCAATGGCGGGTGAATCTGCTTTGCTTGGATTTATGACGGCGTCTTGCAGTGGGACGTTTTCGGGAAGGTCGCTTTCTTTTGGTCATTAAAAAGAGCCGGAAGACCTTTAACCCGGATATTTCATAAATTGCACACACCCTCGCTCGATCCTTGTTTCCACAAGATTATTGCTCAGTCGGCCGTAATCGTGGATACGCCGCTCCTTCGTAAAATCCCTTGTGGAAACAAATCTCTACACGATCACCGCACAAATTCATGAAATATCCGGGTTAACAGGGTCTGTTAAACAGGACTATTTAGTGCCTGACGAATGAGTTTTCGGGACC
>JAAEPA010000212.1 GCA_024222475.1 Gammaproteobacteria bacterium
CTTGCATTTTTAAGAGTTGAAACTATTGCGCATCCAATTGTTTTACAATGACTTTTTATCCGCGCAAATTGCCAGAGAGACGAAAAAGGGCTTTCATGGGAACAGGCCTTGAGGCTCCAGAAAATCGCCTGACCTTCAATCTTTAATCGGTTAATCAATAAGTTACGAGATAACTAGACTGAACCAGTGCCCATGTGCTTATTATTGGACAAATAAATGAGCTTGTCCTGACTTTGGACCCATACCATGCGGCTTTGCTGGAGCTGCTGGGCGGGCGCTATGAACAGCTATATTCCGGAAATGGCTAACGGATGCGCAGAATGTCGGGAGAACGATAGCGTCTGGCAATTGTCATTGTGACGATGTTTTTCCTGTTTCTCGGTGTTGATGCAGCAGACCCAGGCGGCTTATGAGTAAATCTCCCAACTCATCTATGTCATTGCCGGAGATCGATTCAAGATTGTCAGGGACAAACCGAACGCCAACCACAGCACAGTCCACCCTCTTTCGCAAATCTTCCAAATTATCCATCCCCGGCTCGCGTCCGGCTGTCAACTGGTTGAGAACGATAGCCACCAGCTTCAACCCCCTTGAGGCGATGGCCTCGGCCGTGAGCAGTACATGATTGATGCAGCCGAGTCGGTCGGCGGCCACCAGCAACACAGGCAGTTTCAGCCGCTGGGCTAGATCGGCGTTCAGGCCATCCCCAGTTAATGGTGAGTAGAATCCTCCAGCGCCTTCGATTAGGACCACCCGGCCGGGCGGGACTTGACATGCTTGTTGCAGTTTTTGTAAGTCCAATTCAGCATCTTCCAAAGCGGCTGCACGTTCGGGCGATAAGGGTCGTTCAAGTGGGTAGGGGCATATCTGGTCAAGGTCATGGGTGTGCCCCACAGCATTGCGCATGGCTAGGGCATCCTCAGGCACCTGTTGGTCGCCGATGCGCGTACAACCCGATTCCACAGGTTTGCGAGGTATAATCTCAAGGCCTGCGTTCGTGAAAAAACGCAATAATTTGACGGCGATGAAGGTCTTTCCGACCCCGGTGTCCGTGCCGGTAATAAATAGTCCCCTGGGTGCTTGAGTCTCGTTTGAGATTGAATGCGTCATGACAGGACAGTTTAATTTAACCGCAAGGGTTAGCGTACCATTTGCCGATGATACACTAATATCGCGACACGTTACGGTTCTAGTCGAGCGAGTTCATCTGCTTTAAAAAGCCTAAATGTACTAGGAGGCTGTCGGATTTAGGTGATCGTAGCGAGGGAAAGACGGTTTGAGCCGGAATTTTTGATTAAATAAGGC
>JAAEPA010000213.1 GCA_024222475.1 Gammaproteobacteria bacterium
ACGGGATTACCGATTACATCGCCATCCGTAAAAGAAACATGGCTTATGTAGACAAGACCCGTTTCATCGCGGACCTGGAACAAACAGGCGATTTTTTGTTCTTCCTGCGACCGCGCCGTTTCGGAAAATCATTGCTGGTCAACCAGTTGTGGTGCTATTACGACATCTTGTTCGAAGAACGTTTCGAATCTTTGTTCTCGGGTACCTATATCGGGGATCATCCCACCCCCGAAAAGAACAACTACCTGGTTTTGTATTTCAACTTTGCCGGGGTAGACCCTGATCCGGAGCGTGTTCTTGCCTCTTTTTCGGCTTCTACCAGTGAAATGTTCCGGCATTTCCTGAGCCGGTACCATACATACATGGATGAAACCGTTATCCGGCAAGTCAAGAACGCGGAAATGCCCGCCCTGAAGCTGCGCATCCTGTTCAATCACGCTGCACAAAAGGATTTGAAGCTCTATGTACTGATCGACGAGTACGACAACTTCACCAACACCATCCTCAGCATGGAAAAGGAGGGCAAATCAGCCTACCACCAACTCACTCATGGGACTGGCTTCTTCCGCCACTTTTTCAATGTGCTCAAAGAAGGAACCAGTTCGCCCGATTCCGGTTTGGCCCGTTTGTTCGTGACCGGGGTCTCGCCGGTAACCATGGACGATGTGACCAGCGGTTACAACATCGGTCTTCAGGTTAGCATGGAACCGCCCCTGGCCGAAGCCTGCGGGTTCACCCGTGAAG
>JAAEPA010000214.1 GCA_024222475.1 Gammaproteobacteria bacterium
CGGTGTTGGGGCCAATGCCACGACACCCCGATGGGGCTGAAAATGCGCGAGGCGTACAACAAGGCTTACAGAGAAGAAAGAGAGCGATTAAAATGAGTGAAGAAGCAGACAAAATGCCACAAAAAGGCGAATTATGGCAATGCTCCGAATGTGGAACGGCGAGAGTTATTCTTGATGATGATTGGACATGCGAATGCCCTATCGGGAAGGTTGAGGAAGCCTTTAACTGGCGGCGAATCAGATATGAGGTAATACCAGAATGAGTCCTTATGATATGACAGAAAAGGAATACGACGATTGGATGGGACAGTTCGATCTCAGGCAGCAGCTACGGGAGGCTGGTAGGCATGAACGCCCAGCCAAAAAGAAAAAGAAGAAGCGAAAGAAGGTGAAGAAATGACCGACAACGACAACATACAGCCGAGGCGAGATGAGCAGGGCGTGCCGTGGTGCAAAGACCAGCCAGAGTGCATGTGCTTTGAGCCATGCGACGAGCCGCCATTTTGCAGCATTACGAAGCTTGAAATCTTCGGCGAACCTATCTGCCTCCCTGCCGTCCAGCAGGATCATAAGCGGCTTGCGGAGGCCGAGGTAATCCGAGGAGACTATTCAATGCTTGCCGCAGAACGTGATGCTTTCCAGTCCCAGAACACGCAACTGAGGCGGGAGCTTGTGAAGGCTGAGGCGGTTATAGAGGGACTACGGGTAATTATAGACGATGTTTATTCGATGGTAACAGCAGCAGTTGATAGCGGCGAAGCAAAAGGCGTTTACGATGTTTTGCACGCAGCATTAGCAAGTCTCGGAGAAGCAGCAGAGGCGGCAAGAAAGGAGGGGGAGTGATGCCACACGTTACAAGTATAATAGAAGCCATTAGGCGGATGCGGGCAAGAGAAGCCGACCGTCTCACATGGGAAATCGGCGATCCAAGGTTTTTGCAGCCCGGCGTAGACGTTGTACAGAGGGAGATTTTTAACGATAATTCGAGCAGGCCAGTAGAAAAAACCTTTGCCATCAAATGGCTCCATACCCTGGTACGGGATGACGTGAACAGGAGAACAAAGGCTGGTGATGTAATTGAGACGCTACGCCTTTTTAGGCCGAAGAAACCAGTATTCAACCCTAACCACGTTCATGTTCGCGCAAACTATGACATGGGAATCAGGTAAGAATCAAAGGAGCCAAACCAATGACACCGATAGAACAATTAACAGACGAGCAACTGGTAAAGGCGGTAGCGGTTGAGGTGATGGGGTGGGAGTTTAAATACGCTACACCGAGTGGGTTTATTCGTTACTACCAAGACGGCGATAGCGTTCGCAATATTGGACAAGGGACGCACCCCGACACATGGAATCCCCTCACAGATGCCAACGACCGCGACATGATGGTGGAGAAGATGATAGGGAGGGGCTATGAGTGGGATGCGTCTGGTGACGATGACCGTGTGTATTTTGAGTTTTTCCTTCCCGACTTCACGGACAGGGAGACCCGCCCAGCCGACACCCCCGGCAGAGCAGTCTGTATCGCGGCACTGAAAGCGGTAAGGAGCGAAAATGAGTGACCAGACCAGACCATCACCGAGACCAGAGATTGTCAGTGACGATTACGAATCACCGCCCGTCACTGTAACGACCCTAGATAAGAACTGGCAGGAGAAAACGTACCAGCTGGAAGGAATCAAGCCCGTGGTTGTCGGTAGGGCCGAGGACTTGGCTTGTATTAAAATCGAAAGAATCAAAAATAAATCTCAAAAATAATTTGATTCTCTATTGACTATCCCGCAACGACATGTTAATATTGTGAGCGTTGGACAAGATGGAACCACGGGCATGAAAACTATAAACATAAACGCCGTTAGGATAAGACTCGCCCGTGGTCAAAGTTCTGGCGGCGTTTTTCTATTCGCTGGCACGACCGTACGCGGTAGGCACAATACAGGGATGATACGCTCCATGAGCGCGCCAGCGTCTATTTTACTATCTATCTGTGACAAACACAGTGTTGCGCGTTCGAGATCGTTAGCGTACTCAACGATTGACGAAGGGGAAATAGGCACTCCCCAAGCTACCAGATTCACTTGCACAGAAAAATTCCACGCTCTGAATTACCCGCGTCAACGTGGTCCTTGGCGGTGCTCGCCTTGTTGGTAGTCTGAATCAGCATTGGTCAGAGATTAAACCCGAAAGCTTTGGAGTCATAGACAAACCAAGGAATAGGCGGGTTACGCAAACAACCAGAGAATGAAAGGCAGAACGATGACAGGTAAAGAATTTTTAGAAGAAATGAACATCATCCAGAACGTAAAGGATGCGGAGATCGCGCACGGGCTTGCAGATGACCTCTTGTGCAAAGCACTGCTATTTGCCGCTGGGTTCCTGCACCAATCGGAATATGACGCATACATCGCGGGCGTGGAACGGTTCAGGGTGATGAAGAAGTGGTACGCGTAACAAAACCCTAACAAAAAAATATACGATAAATATTATTTTTTACTGGACATCCAACTGGACATCGCCGATAATACTTGTAGATGAAGAACGCAACACACAACACGCGAAAGGAAAGAACAGTGACCGATGATACAATGAAACTTTGCAGCAATTGCGCCGACTTCAAGACGCCCGAAACCAACAAGCCATGTTCAATCTGTCTTCCGGTGGCCATTTCCAGCAAAGAGCACAACCGCCCCAACTGGACACCCAAAGCCCCTACTCTCTGGGAAGAACTCGACGCCACGGTTCAACAACTCGTTAAAATCGTAGAGAAAGCGAAAGGACAGCGAAATGGTTTATAAATGCTTAGAATGCGAATCAATCTTCCGGGAGCCGAACTACACCGAGAAGCATCCCGCCCGAATGAACTGTTCCAACGATGACGCGATGGAAGCGGAACACGAAGGCGCATGCCCCCATTGCGGTGCGGTGGAGAACTACACCGAAGCGGATGATGTGTGGAAGTGCTACGATTGCCAGAAGGAATTTGACGAGCCTGTGTCTGAGGGGATTCCGATGTCAATGGTGCTTACGGCGGAGTCTCGCGAAGTATGCCCGCACTGCCAGAGTGATAACATCGAGGAAGGCGTAGAGCCAGAGGTGACAGTATGAAATCCCGGCTTCTACTAGAATACGATGACAGCACTGGAACTTTCAAGGTTGAGGCGTCTGGGTTTGATATTCTCGACCCCTGCCAGATTCAAGAGGCAATCGGCGAACTGCTCTCCAACCGCCCCGCCCCAAAACCGGAAGGGGAAACCAATGAATAAATTTTGCATAGTCCTATCAATCCTTACCGTGGCGTTTGGATTCTACCTGATTGAAGCAGAGATATTATGGCCGATTGGAAGATCGGTTCGCGCTTGCCAAGTGTGTGAGCGCAATAAGCGGACGGAGGGAGTAGGTTGCCCTACGCCCAGAGCGTTGGAAGTGGTGGTGGAACGTCAAAACACACCATCGCTTCCCGCGCCCGTCTGGACGAAGATGGTGTGCAATGTGTCGGCATATTGCCCGTGCGAGAAATGCTGCGGAGAATACGCTGATGGCATTACCGCGAGCGGGCAGGACGTAAACGGCCCTGTAAGGCACTGGATAGCCGCACCCGCCCGATACCCCTTTGGGACAGCGTTTCGCATCCCCGGC
>JAAEPA010000215.1 GCA_024222475.1 Gammaproteobacteria bacterium
AATTCCTTTTTTATCTCAAAAAAGGTGTCCAATGCTTCCCCGAGTCGCACGATACGGGTTTCGGTGGCGGTCTTCTGCTTCCGGGGATCAATCCCCCTCTCACAGAGATTCGCCAATTCCCGCGCTTTCTGCCGCGCATCATCCACCGTGAGCGCCGGAAAAGAGCCCAGGGTAAACGTCACCGGAAGCCCCCTTGCGACCGGAAATCCGTTTCTCGAACTGAAACACGCAGCGTTTCAGACCCACCTTGAACTTGAGCCCGCTCATATGAGTATCCTTGACCGTCACCGCCTCACCGGCATTCCTGAGACCGAGCAGAACACTCTTGTTGAATTTCACTGATTGCGTCGCCATACCAAAAACCCCCTTGTGAAATGCAGAATTCAGCCGGCAGGCAGGAATGAAGAATGCAGAAAAACGCCGTTTTCTGCTTCTGTCCTCTGTCTTCTGTTCTCTGTCTTCTGTCATCTGTCAGTCGGGTGGAAAGGCACGCTCCGGTAGGGTACCGATGGCGAAACATCAGGTTGCACCTGAAAATGAATTTTGAATTGTCCTATTCACCTCCATTACAACAGCTATTTGCACAGTTACGAATCACACAGGGGAAGCGCTTCCGTCGTGTCCGACTCATACCCGACAAATCCAATATAAACGGCGCAGAACCAAAAGTACAGTCCGGTGCCGATTACACACTCTTACATATCCCAAGTACATGGAAATAAGCGGCTTAAATGTATTGGGAGCAAGGCGAATGAACCAGGCGAAAGGGGGGGATGCGGCCTTTCAGGCCGAAGAATCCGGTTGGAATAAGCTTGAGTTGATGACATTGAAACCAATCCAAATCAAACACAGAAGACTACCTTGCAGGGCGTTGACTCGGGGTGTGCGCCGAATT
>JAAEPA010000216.1 GCA_024222475.1 Gammaproteobacteria bacterium
CAACAATATTGCGGGACTGGAGCTGTTTGCGCCGGGGCAACCGCTTTCAGACCGGTTGGTGCTGATTGATCCTACCGATCTTGAATGGCCGGTGGCGCTTAATCTGTTTGATGTAGGATTGGATCGTCTCGACCAGTATTCACAGCTTGACCGGGAACGGCTCACCAACAGCATTCTGGAACTTTATGATTTTGTCCTCGGCTCACTGCTTGATGCCGGGATGACGCAAAAACAAACCGTCATATTTCGATACATCACCCGGCTTTTGCTCCACATTCCCGAAGCCACGATTCATACGCTGCGGGAGCTCCTGGAAGATGGCGGTTTTGATCGATACCGCAGTCATATTGAAAAGCTGCAGGGCTCTGCCCGCGCATTCTTCGAAAACGAGTTCAACGGCAAGGAGTTTTCCGGCACAAAACGCCAGGTGCTGCGCCGTCTTTACGGCATTTTAGAAAACCAGACCTTCGAGCGAATGTTCAGTCATCCAAAAAGCAAGCTTGATCTGTTTTCGGAGATGAA
>JAAEPA010000217.1 GCA_024222475.1 Gammaproteobacteria bacterium
CCGAATAGGGGCCGGGCGTAGCATTGAAAAGCCATGCTTGTGCGCAGGAATTATAGCGGTGGTCTGTCGCGTAGGATACAAGACGAGTTGATTCGAACTGCATCATTCCTCGTTATTTTGGCTATTTTGTATCTCATGCGAGCGACCACCGCTGTAAGCTGTTTTCTATCCAATAACGAACTATAGGCAGGAATAGAACTTCGCCGCCGACCCTTCCTCGTTTAGCTACCTTTTTGAGCCATTCCTTAGGCCTGCCCTGCCACTATGGCAGTATGAACTGGCTTTTGAACATGCGACCCTTGATTTCTTCCCATAAGGCCTCATAGGCTTGGGCCGCGAGACTGCTGTGAGCAAAGACGGCCACGGCCTCTCGCCGCAGACCCATGCGCTCTACATCGCTGGCGTTGGGGATCGGCGAGGAAAGAATCTCTGGGCGCTCTTTCGGCAGCTTTTCTACGACTTCGCGGTGCAGATTCTTACGCCGGTCGACCATGGAAAAGAAGGGCAGAAGAGTGATATTGCGTAGATCTTTGTGTTCCAGAAACCGGTTGAGTTGAGTCAGGGTCCGTAAGGACAGGGTGGTGGGTATGATGGGCACTAACAGTGCATCAGCGGCCTGAAAGACGTTCTCCGATACCAAGGAGATGCTGGGCGGGCAATCTAGAAATACGTGATCGTATTCATCTTCCAGCGGTTTGAGTACCTTACGAATTCGGTGGGTGGGTTTTTTGGTCTCATCCAGCACCAGGTCCATATTGCGATAAGAGAAATCGGCAGGCAGCAGATCCAGGTTTTCGTAATCGGTTCCCTTTATAAGATCATCGATATCGCGTTTTCCTCGCAATAGATCCTTGCTGCCGCCCTTGATCTTGGGCTTGATCCTGAAGTAGAAGGTGGCTGCACCTTGGGGGTCGAGGTCCCAGACCAGTGTTCGGTAGCCTTGGCGGGCAGACAGGTAAGACAGGTTGACCGCGGTGGCTGTTTTACCCACGCCGCCTTTGATGTTATAGGTGGCAAAAACTCTCATGATGCGAGGGCCTCCAGCGGTTGCGCGGCGAACATGGCTCGGAAGTGCTTCTGGTTCTCGGGCCGGGAGAAACGATGAAAGCGTTCAGAAAACTCCCGTCTAGCCTTGTGTTGGCGCTCGCTAATGCTCTCGACCAGAATACCCATTGCCATCAGTGTTTCGGCCGGAGTTTTACCTTCTTTTAACATTTGTTGGCTGAATGTCTTTAGGGTGGCGACTTGTACCTCGTAGTCCTGAAAGTCGCCCAGATTATCTTGTAGGATCTTCAAGACCTTGATCAGCGCTTTGATGTCTGAAGGGGGGTAGAGGCTCTGGAAGAATTCCATCAGGTAGCGCAATTTTTTACATGTCTTGCGCAAATCGTGCAGGGCCTCCGCTGGAGTTTCTGGTTTGATCGCCCTGCCTTCCTTGAGTGCGCGCCGGTAGAGTCGCCAGGTTCTTTCTCTAGCGACCTTGGCGATGGGGCGATTGGCGTTAGGCTGGGTTGGCCGTTTGGGGACCGGCGCTTCTAAAAATGTACGCCAAGACTTGAGTAGCCGTTTGTAACGTGAAGATGCCAGGGTCTTGGCCAGGGCTTTTTGCTCGATCTTTTGATGGTCTTGTAGAAATGAGAGCAATGGATCCAGGTCCGCCTTTACCGCTTCCGGCAGGCTGTCTCGGTAATCGTCGAAACTCAAGAGATAAACGTCCATATCGCGGGTCGGACCGGTGATCTGGCCAATCCATGCGAATTCGGTTTTGAAACGGTTGAGAACGCTTTCTGTAAACACGTTTTTGATCTGACTCAGGGCTGAACGCGTACGACGTACCGAGACCCGGTAATCGTGAAGGAATTCGCTGTCGATATCTTTTCTAGTGCCTTCTTCATTGGCCAGCGTGGTTTCTAGAAGACGCTGCAGCACGATCTTGGTAGCTTCATCAGAACGCATTTCCGAATCCAGGTGCAGGTTCAGCTTGGAAGAATAAGATCCAGGTCGATGACCGAGGATGCTAAAGGCCGTCAATATGAGATTATCTTTGACGGGCGGCAGGCCAAGATCTTTTTCGATAAGTTCCAGGATGCGTTCTGAGGCCTTTTCATAGCCCCTGACGGGCAGCACCTTGATGAGCCGGCCAAGGCGACGTTTTTTCTTGTTGGGCAGAATGACGCTGCTATCCTCGATGACCACTCGGGCCACTGTCTTGCGTCGTTTATCCAGGGCATTGAGTCGGTGAATCCGGCTGTTGATGTTGGCTTGGGGCAGCAGGGCCCGCATTTCCAGCATCGGTTCTAGATGTTTGCGCATCGAGGTCGGTGGAATGTCCCACACGAACTCGGGCACTCGATTCATTCGTTGAGTAAATCGCAACTTACCGGATTTTAGCTCGCGTAAATAATAGGCTGAGTCCTGACCCCCAGGCTCTTGCTCCAATGTTTCTCCCTTGCCGTGGAGGCGCCAATCGAAGGTATCGTAATAAATGCGGTTTACAGTTTGTGGCGGCTCTTCTTTGAATAGGATGAATTCGCGCAGCTTGGTTTTGATTTTATTTGTACTCAATTGCCTAGGGACCGCAAACTGAGATGGATGTACTGACATGATCAAATCCTCATTTTTTTAGATTGAGCTTCACCAGGGCAGAGTTCCGTTGGGAGGCTGTCCGAGAATGTCGACCGTAGCGAGGGCCAGACTTGTCCGCAGTAGATTGGTTCATTCTCGGGCAGCCTCCAGGTGAATTGGTCTAAGATATTGTTGCGTGTATGATAAACCTATTCTATTTAGGGTTAACTTATTATGCCATATATGGGGTTTGCCATGTTGCTTCGTTATCCTCGACCAGGAACAACCATACGTTATCGAAATAGGCATCAAGCTTACGTCCTCTTGCACTAATGAACGAATTCATTGCTTTGGTTATATTGTTGTTTCTCTCCGGTTTGTTTTCCGGTTCGGAAACTGCGCTGATTGCTCTTTCCATGGGTCGAGTTGAAAGCCTGGTCAAGCAGGGGCGCGCCGGTGCCAAGGCGCTGTATCAGCTTAAACGGGACCCTTCGCGAATGCTCATCACTATTCTTATCGGGAACAACCTTGTCAATATCGCCGCTTCGGCAATTGCGACGGTGATCGCGACGGAATGGTTCGGCAGTTTAGGACCGGGGATTGCGGTGGGCGTGCTTACCATTGTGATTTTGATCTTCGGTGAGATTACGCCTAAGAGTTTGGCAACTCGATACTCCGAAAGGATCTCGTTGAGCATCGCGCCGTTGATGTATGGATTGATGCGCTTGATCTTTCCCCTGGTCTGGGTTTTTGGCCGATTTGCCACCTGGGTTCATGAGGCTACCGGTGGGGGGCGTGACCCCACGGTGACCGAGTTAGAACTCATCGGCATGGCGAGATATGGTGAGGCGGAGGGGACTATCGAGCGAAATGAACGGCTCATGATCGAACGGATCTTTGCCTTCAATGACTTGCAGGCCAGGGACGTAATGACTCCGCGTAGTCACGTCTTTGCTCTTCCCGCGGCGCTAAAGGTCGTCAAGGCCCTGCCCAAGGCCAAACATTCGGGATACGCGCGGATTCCCGTGTTCGAAGATCAGCCCGATGAAATTAGCAAGGTGGTCTATCTCAGAGATATCTTAGGGGCTTGCGCTGCAAAAAAAACAGCTATTACCTTAGGAGAGATCGCTCGCCCCCTCCTTTTCGTCCCCCAAAATCAGCCCATAGATGAGCTGTTCGATGTGTTGCGTAACAGGAAAAGACGGCTGGCGGTGGTGGTGGATGAATTCGGTGTGATCCAGGGTATCGTCACCCTGGAAGATGTGTTGGAAGAGCTCGTAGGGGAACTTTACGATGAGAGTGATAAACCACGGGGGATCAAAAAGCTCGGCAAAAATGAGATTGCGGTGGATGGGGGGGTCGAACTACGTGTCGTGGAAGAATTTTTTGGCGTGAGTTTGTCCGGTAAGCCTACCGATAAGGTCAGCCTATGGGTGCTTCATCATGCGGAACGAATTCCAGGTGTTGACGAGCAGTTTGTCATCGATGAGATGTCGGTAACCGTGGCAAAGGCCTCACGGAGGCACATCCGCCAGGTTATTATCAGTCGCTTGACAAAGTCTCGATTGGGCACTAAATATCATTCGTAAAGGAATATGCCCCCTTTGGCCAATGATAAGGTTGTTTCAAACTGTCTCATTCTTGTGCTTTGTGGGTACTATAAACTATTCTAACCCGGATATTTCATGAATTTACACGATGATCGCGTAGAGATTTGTTTTCACAAGGGATGTTGCGAAGGAGCGGCGTATCTAGGATTACGGCCGACTGAGCAACAATCTTGTGGAAACAAGGATCAAGCGAGGGTGTGTGTAATGTATGAAATAACCAGGCTAAGGAC
>JAAEPA010000218.1 GCA_024222475.1 Gammaproteobacteria bacterium
AATTCGGAGATAAGCCTTGGAATCATTGGGACTGTCCAATGATCGACCGGGTTGGTGACGAATCTCAAGCACGTGTAGTGCTAATCTAACGACCGCGTCGGCCTCGATTGAAGAAAGATCTTTAGCGTAAATGCCGCTGAATCGATCGGTGTTAAAAGAAAATCTGTGTTGCGTTGGCATGGCGATCTCCTGGCAGAATGATAACAACGGAGACCGCCTCCATCAGGAGAGAAAGTCTCCCGATGGGGCAGTTAAATAAAGACCACGGCCTAAGCCGTTCGCACCTGAAATGGCCTAAGGTGCTGGACGCTGCTTATTTACAGCAAGGGCACTGACCAAAGTCAGTAAGGGCGCCTGTTAACCGACAGGCAACGGAGTAAACCGCCTTTTCGCAACCTACCGGATATCTGCGATGGGTTCTGAAAAGGCTCCAGACTAGAAGTATGAAACCGGGTTGATAGCTATCCAGCAGAACACCCACTAACATCGATACCGTAGGCCGGGTCATAGGCAAGCCGCTAACGCTGATATGTTTACCGCATAAAATGGCTGACCACATAAAGGCGCTACTTTATGAAATCGGTTTGCATAACCGAGGCCTGTGGTGTGAAGGTTGAAGTATTTACCGTAGGACATGGGTGTCTCCTCTAAATTAGATGTAATCAAACCAGAGGAAACACGATCCCGGCCGGGAAGTGTTTCCCTGCGAGGTGCAAGAATGCTGCGACTCACAGCATCTTAGAAAAGAACACTGACAAATCTAAAGATAAGATTAGCCCGTTATTGCTTGAGGATCGGATTGGGGCTGGCAGTCTTTCGACCGACGCCGCTCTGTATGGCCCGGAAAGCGGCTTGTGGGTGCTGTCAATTGACAGCAAGGGCAACTGTTAACCGACAGGTAACGGTATAGAACTCAAGGAC
>JAAEPA010000219.1 GCA_024222475.1 Gammaproteobacteria bacterium
ATTTCTTCATTTATTTATTGCCTATTAGCTGAAAATCGTGGTCTGTCCCCGATTGCTCGATTCCGATTACTTCCGGCACCGTAAACAATTTATTCACCCAACTTCACCAGCATATTTTCTAAAGACAATATAATCGTATCCTTGCCAATGGGAAATTCATCGTCCCCACCGTAAACTACATATTTTCGGGTGGCCTTTACATCCTTGCAGGCAATGTGAAAGCCCTGTTTTATTTTTGGTGCAACGCCATTTTTTATCTCTATGGCCCATAGCTCCTCGCCGGGAAATTTAATTAATAGATCTATTTCCGCGCCAGCTGCCGTGCGGTAAAAATAAGTCTCTGTCTGGTTGCCAAGAACAGACAGGATATTCTCAATCACAAACCCTTCCCAGCTTTTACCAAGAACAGGATTGGAAAGCAGGGAATTGTAGTTACCGATGCCAAGCAATCTGTGCAGAATGCCGGTATCGCGGATATAAAAGCGTGGTGATTTGACAAGGCGTTTTTTGACGTTGACGTGCCACGGATCGAGACGGCGTACCAGCAGGAGATCGATCAGAATATCAATGTAGCTGGCAATGGTTTTGCTATCGACATCCAGATTGCTTCCTAATTTCGAGAAATTGACGGATTCGCCCTGCAAGTGCGCCAGCATTGTCCAGAGCCTGCGTAGACGCGCAGCTGGAACACGAAAACCCATCTGAGGTACATCCCGTTCCAGGTAGGTTCGAATCAGGTTTTCCAGCCAGTCCATGGCCAGTGAATCACTTTCGGACAGGTAGCTTTCCGGAAACCCTCCGCGTAGCCATAGCTTCTGTATATCCTGCGGCCTGCCGGCAGGTACTTCTAACAAATTCAGGCCGGCTAGCTCGATGTGGCTGATACGCCCCGCAAGGCTCTCTGAGGATTGCCGTAGTAAATCCATGGATGCAGAGCCAAGAAGTAGATATTGACCACCTTTACGCCCCGCCCGTCTGTTTTTATCGATCATGCCTCGCAGCACCATAGACAAATCGGGCGCACGTTGTATTTCGTCCATGATTACCAGCTTGTCACTATGCAGTGATAAGAACGCAGTAGGATCGCTCAATTTCAACAAATCTTCAGGATTTTCAAGATCCAGATAAAGCGCGATACGGGGTTCTGCTAGACGCTGCGCAAGCGTTGTTTTACCAACCTGCCGTGGCCCCAAAAGGGCAACAGCGGGAGTATGGCGCATAGTATGATCAAGTTTTCTCGTAATCCATCTTTTTAACATGCCTAGCATTTTCGTATATAAATTCCGAAAATACAATAAAAAAAGGCGATGGCCTCAGATACAATTGCCTTTCGCTCCCGATAGCCTCACTCCGCTCGACGATCTATCTTGATCGATGTGTTCGTCCCTTACCGCACCACACCAGGGTTGTCGCCACTGCTTTGTTCCTGATCGGGCAGCTGATAGTTCGGATCATTTGGATTGAGAAAAATGAAATGAAATTTACCTGGTTCTAGTTCTACATAGTCCACAACCGTACCCTTGATTAATTCGGCGCTTTGTTCGGAAACTACGATGGCGATACCCTCAGAGTTCATTCTGTGATCGCTGTCGCTGGGAACATCGTCGAAGCCCATGGCATAGTGTAAGCTGCTGTCTGGTTTGCGGGTGACCGCGATTCTCAGCGGTATGCCTTCCATCTTGCCTTGGACGGCGGAATGTTGAATCTGTTTAGCGGTTTTCGAGGTAAGTGTGATCATTGCTACCTGTGGGATGTTGATTCGGGGTGCTGATTGCAGCTGTGAGCGAAGCGAATAAAGCGATTGGTCCAGGGATTGTCTTTGGTGTCGCGCAGATGAGCGTAACAGGCAAGCAGGTTGTTATAAACAATACCGTCGTGTTTCCCGTCTATTCCCTGGCCTCGTTGCATCTGGTAGGCAAAGCGGGTGTCTGATGACAGATTCTCCAAGGCGGAGTAGTGAAACTCATGGGCGGCAATATCGGACAGCGACGATCCTAGCTGGGGCCAGGGGTAGTGGCTGGTCTCTTTCAGTCGGACATAGCCCCTACCTTGAGGCCGTTCGTGCATGGCGCAATCCGCCTGAATGACACCTGCCATGGCGCAGCGTTGGCCCCGCCAGCTCAGGCTGCGTGTGAGATACATTAACCCACCGCATTCGGCATAGGTCGGCAGCCCTGACTCTATTGCTCGGCGTATTTCATGGCGCAGATCGTGATTCGCTTCAAGTGCTTTCATATGGGTTTCCGGAAATCCACCACCGATGAATAATCCATCGATGCGGGGAAGCCGCTGGTCATGAAGCGCGTTGATGGGAATAATCTCAGCCCCGGCACGTTCTAGGGCCTCCAGATCTCCGGGATAGTAAAAACCAAACGAGGCATCTTGGATGATTCCCAGCCGCAGTCTTACTGAGGGGGGAATGGAGTGAATGTTATCCGCAGTGACTAGAGGTAGTGTGGCGGTGCCGGCAATGCCCATTAGTTGGTTCAGATCTACTTGTTCGGCAATGACCCGAGAAATATTGGCGATCTTGGCATTCGCGGCCTCGTCTTCATTGCTGGGCATCAGACCGAGATGACGTTCCTTGAGGTTTAGGGCGCGATTTTGATGCACCGCGCCCACTACCGGGATATCCGTATAATGTTCGATCACCGCCCGCAACTTGCCCTCGTGGCGTGAACCACCCACTTGATTCAAGATAACTCCGGCAATCGTTATCTGGGAATCGAACAGCTGATAGCCCATCAATAATGGAGCCACGCCGCGTATGGTCCCTCGCACGTCCAATACCAGCACCACCGGTGCATTGACTAGTTTGGCCAGTGCGGCATTGCTATTGCTCCCCTTCAGATCCAGACCGTCGTAAAGACCTTTATTCCCTTCGATCAATGTCAGATCGGTGCCCTTCGAATAGTGGCTCAGGGCATGCAGGATCTCCTGCTTTGTCGAGGTATAAAAATCCAGATTATGACAGGGTCGGTCACTGGCTAGGGTCAGCCACATGGGATCGATATAGTCAGGTCCCTTTTTAAACGGCTGAACCTTCAGTCTACGATTCTTAAAAGCGGCACACAGCCCCAGGGTAATCGTGGTTTTACCCGATGACTTATGGGCCGCGGAGATCAGCAGCTGGGGCATGGCCAAGAACCGGGAAATAGAAGGTGTTAAGACCTTCTAATTTACCCCCTGGAGGCCGTAGGATTTTAAAGGCATAGAGCTATTCTTGAGAGGAGACTTCGCTATCGGCCAGGTTGTCCGGCAGGAACCCCAGGATCTTGATGGCAAACACTACCATTGCCAGCGCCAGGGCGATGCCTCCCAGACCTAGAAATACCTCCGGTAGACTGGGGGCGTAGCTGCTGACGACACCGTCGTAGAAGGAGCTGCTGACCTCGGCATTCGGGAATAGGGTCAGCGGAAAGGCTTGGCCGCCAATGATGATGACATACATCTGAGCTAGTCCGCCGAGGATTACTAAAGCTGCGCCGGCAACCATCGCGGTACGGGATTTGGCGGTTTTAGGGTGGTAAAATAGGGCCAGTGGCAGCAGGCTGCCCAACAGAATCTGTACCAACCAGAATACTAAGGTGTAGATTCCACCATTCAATAGCAGGAAGGCCTCTACCTCGTGGCGCCCGGTAAAATAGAGATTGGTAAGATGATAGACCATCACGAAATACAGTACCGCGGCCACGAACACACCCAGTAGATTTTTCAGCCGTTGTAACAGGGCATCACCCAGGGGCCGCTCGGTCCATCGGTAGGCGGCCATCAGTACCAATAGGAATATCGCCAGGCCGAAGGAAAATGACATGACAATGAACATCGGCGCCAGCAGCGCGGTGTCGTAGGCTTCACGAGCCACTAAGAAGCCGAAGATCGAACCGGTACCGGTGGTGAGCATAAGCCGCCAGATGAACGCCGCCAGCCCCGCAGGCTTGCTGTACTGCTTCATGCGCCGCTCCATCATCATCCACAGATAGACGGCGACGATGCCCATGAAGCCGGTATAGAGGATGATATTCCAGGCAAAAATGGACTTGAAATTGTAATAAGTCATGGCCACGATCAGCCGATCGGGACGCCCCAGATCCAGTAGCAGTACGGTTAATCCCCCGATCAGCAGGGCGATGGCGAGCAAGCCGGAGAGCCGGGAGAGGGGCTTGTAGGCTGATTTACCGAATACCGAGGAAATGGAGGCCACGTTCAGGGCTCCGGAGGCGGCAACGATCAGAAATACCGCAAAGATGTGCGGGGTTCCCCACACGATCTGATTAGTCATCCCGGTGACCCAGTGGCCATTGTGTTCCATATAATATGAGGCGCCCAGACCGAGCAAAATGAACAAACCCAGGCCGCCCAGCAGCGCATAGTACCCTGGCGAATTACCTTCAATGGCGGAAAATCGGATGTTTTTCATGGTCGCTAGTTTTAGACGTGTATCTCAAGCTCAAAGAGTCTCGGCATCGATCCCTCGCTTGCAATTTAGATCCCCTGATACCTAACCCCGGTATTCAATTCCAGATCGGCACGAATTTGAGTGCTGCCGTGGGCCTTGAGACGGTTGGAGATTTCGCTGTCGGGATTATTGAGATCACCAAAAATGATAGCCTGGTGCCCGGCACTATTACAGGCTTCGGCACAGGCGGTAGTTCCATCACCACGGTCCACCTTATGAACACAGAATGTGCAGGCCTCCACCGTACCCTTGCCGCGTGGGGCATGGGCCTTTTGATCCTGGAGTGTCTCGTGGATAAAGGAGCGAGCCTTGTAAGGACAGGCCATCATGCAATAACGACAGCCGATGCAGATGTGTTTATCCACCAGGACGATACCGTCGTCCCGGCGAAACGAGGCTCCGGTAGGGCATACGTCTACACAGGGAGGGAACTCGCAATGCTGGCACAGCATGGGCAGGGAGGCCACATGCCCTGTGTGTTTGTCTTTGACGGTCAGTTTGCGGATCCACTGGGCATCCGTGGCCTGGCGGTCAAAGCCCTGCAGACCGTGTTCCTCATTGCATGCTGTTACGCAGGCGTCACAGTTTTCCCGGCACAGATTGGTATCGATGAGCATGCCCCAGCGCACCTTGCTGGTGACAGCCTCATCGGTCGGCCGGGCGTGGGCGAGATCATATAGGAGTACCCCGGGGGCCACGGCTAGGCCTCCAACGGCTGCGGCGGCGGTTCCTAAGAATTTCCGCCGCGCCGAATCGGTTTTGCCCCGAGGGTCATCTGGCGTGGTTTTATCGGAGTTCATTTTACGTTACCTCTACTGCTAACCGCCCGTGGATTGAAAATACAGGGCTCAATCTATCTGTCGGCCCCATTACTGCTTGGGCTCCGGTACGTCAGAGTGGCACTCGAAGCAGTCAATTTTTACACTGGCATAGTCATGGCAGGCCGCACAGAAATGCTTTTGAGTATCCACTCGTGGATAGGTCCCGTCAGTGCCTGGATTGATGTGGCAGCTGATGCATTCTTTGAGGCTGTACTTGTTGGTGCGGATGCCCCGATGCATGGTCTCGTCGCGCTGGTGGAGGATTAACTCCATGTGATTGCGCCGCATGTGTTCGGTGGGTTCCACGCACTGTTCGGCCTTGGCCTTGGGTACTTCGGGGATGTCCGGAAGCGGGACATCGGCCCTAGAAATCAGGGTCTGGCTGTAAAGCGCCAGACCCATGACGGCCAACAAGGCCAGTTGAAGCTTAGATATCGATCGTTTCATGAGGTCCTGCTAAGCGGTTAATGATCACCCAGTGCCATGTTGATATAGCCGGAGGGACATACGTCGGCGCAGATATGACAACCGATACAGCGAGAATAGTCCGTATCGACATACCGCCCGGTCATACTTTTATCTTTTTTCACTCGAAATACCGCATCCTGCGGGCAGAAGATGACGCAGTTGTCGCATTCGAGGCACATTCCGCAACTTATGCATCGCTCGGACTCGGCGACGGCCTGTTCCTCCGTCATGCCGATGGAACGCTCTTCGAAATGTCCCAGCACATCCTCTGACGAGGGGCCATAGCTCTGTCGCAAATGGCGTGGCGTATATTCGAAATGGCCCAGAAATAGCCTATCGGAGGCAATAATCTCCTGGGCGGAACGGTCTTCGTAGTTATGGATGGCCCAATTGCTGGTTTCGGTTCCCCGCAGATCGCCTTGTTCTTCGACCTCGAAGTCGGTGGGCGCCAATTGGTTCTCGCGCAGCTTATCGAGCAGGTTGAAATGGTGCACGTCCACCTTGGGGCGCTTGGGTTGTTTCTGGTGGCTCAAGTAGTGATCGATGCTTTCAGCGGCGATCGAGGCCTGGCCGATAGCGGTCGTCAGCAGATGCGGACGGATGATGTCTCCAGCCACGAAATGCCCAGGTTTGTCGGGCACCGCATAGAATTTGTCGGCATTGATCAGGCCACGACCGTTGTTCATTTCTTCCAGGCCTTCCAGATCACCGCCCTGACCAATAGCAGAGACGATCAGGTCGCATTCAATCTCGAATTCCGTACCCTCGCGGGGCAGGGGACGTCCATTCGGATCCACGTCACACTCGGCCATTTTTAGTGCCGTGGCACGACCGTCATCACCGAGGATGACTTCAATGGGCGCCACACCGTTGAGGATGGTGACACCTTCTTTGAGTGCATCGTGCACTTCGTGCTCGGTAGCGGTCATCTCGGTGTGGGCGAACAGCGAAGTCAGGGTGACCTCGGCGCCCTCTCGGGAGGCAGCAAAGGCGGCATCATGGGCGACATAGCCGCCGATGACTTGCTCGGCACGGTGTTCCTCTTCCAATTCGACTTTGCCTAGCCGGCGGGCCACCGAGACCACGTCGATCGAGGTATCACCACCACCGATACAAACCACCCGGTTGGCGGTAACCTTAAGATCGCCCTTATTGAAGACCTCTAGAAATTTCACCCCGGTCACACAATTTGGTGCATCGCCGTTGGGTACCGGCAGGGCGCGACCGGCCTGACAACCGATGGACCAGAGGATGGCGTCATAGTCCTTTTCCAGCGTCTCAACGCTCACATCACGGCCTATTCGGGTATTCATGCGGGTATCGATTCCGCCCATATCGATGATGCGCCGGCATTCATGATCTAGGACCTTACGCGGTGTGCGATATCCAGGGATGCCGTAACGCATCATGCCGCCCAGCTCTTTGTGCTCATCGAAGATGGTGCTGGAATAGCCTCGGCGGCGCAGCTGATAGGCGGCGGCCATGCCGGCCGGGCCGGCACCGATGATGGCGACCTTCTTGCCATTGAGCGGGGTGGAATTGTCGAAGGTAAATTTTTCCTTGAAGGCCGTATCCCCGATGAACTGCTCTATCGAGTTGATACCGACGAAGTCCTCGACCGCGTTGCGGTTGCAGCCATCCTGACAGGGGGCGGGGCAAACCCGGCCCATCATCGATGGGAAGGGGTTGGCATCGGTGGAGCGCCGAAAGGCGTATTCGGCCATTGAAATGTCGGCGGGTGGTTTCTCGATACCGCGCACGATATTCAGCCAGCCGCGAATATCCTCACCGGAGGGGCAACTGCCTTGGCAAGGCGGGGTGCGATGGACATAGGTAGGACATTTATGCGAGGTATCCTCGACAAAGATCTGTTCGGTAAACCGTTTCCACTTGTGGTCGCCGTCCTCGTACCTCCTGAAAGTCAGCTTAGTGGTCATCTCTTTATTAGAGGTCGCCATGTTGTTTCTCCTTCGAGGTCAAGCTAGAAATATTCACTCTAGATCACTTGCAGGACCTAGGTTCTATAAAATAAGTTTATTGTGCAGCCTGCGCTGTGGAACCATCGTCTGCTTGGGCCTTGTCCGGGGTCAGGATAATGGCGTTGCTGACCAGCTGGTGAAGGCTGACGATCTGATCCATCGTGAAGCCGTAGTAGGGCAGGACCTTGCTGAATTGGCTCTTGCAGATCGCGCAAATGGCCGCTAAGTGGGTTACCCCATGATCCTCGACCACCTGTTTGAGGGCCCCCATACGCGGCAACGCGCCTTTGACCCGTATCTCCATCAGGTCATCGGTGAGCAGCCCACCGCCACCACCGCAGCAGTAGGTGCCTTCCTTGATGGTCTCTTCAGGCATGTCATAAAAATTATTGCAGACCGCCTTGATGACCTCGCGCGGAATGTTGAACTGCCCCCCCGGCTTCTCGCCCATGCGCGAGGCGCGCGCCACATTGCAGGAATCGTGATAGGTGAGTGTCATCCAATCATTTTCGGACTTGTCAAACTTCAGCTTACCCGCCTTGATCAGTTCATAGGTGTATTCGCAGATGTGCATGGGTACCGGATATTTCGGATCCAAGAAATCAAAGGGTCCGGCAAGGGTGTTCATAAAGCTGTAGGCGACGCGCCAGGCATGACCGCATTCGCCCATTACGATGCGTTTGACACCAAGATCTTGAGCGGCCTTGCGGATGCGCAACGCCATCTTGCGCATATTTTCGTAGCTGCCGATGAACATGCCGAAGTTGGCGGCCTCGCTGGCATAGGAACTTACCGTCCAACTGGCGCCGACCTCGTGAAAGACCTTGGCATAACCGATCAGGCCATCGACATGCGGTTCGGCAAAGAAATCGGCCGATGGGGTGACCAGTAGGATATCGGCCCCCTTTTCATCGACCGGAAAGCGGACCTTGATACCGGTGTCTTCCTCGACCTCTTCCTCCAGGCCCTCCAAGGTATTTACCAAGGCCGGTTCCGGAAGCCCCAGATTGTTGCCGATGACAAATACCTTGCCGATAATTTCGTTGCAGTATTTCTGGCCCACCCCGATGCTGTCCATCACCTCACGGGCGGCCATGGAGATCTCGGCGGTATCGATGCCGTAGGGGCAGTACACCGAGCAGCGACGGCACTGGGAACATTGATGAAAATAGCTGTACCAGTCGTCCAGAACCTCTTTGGTTAGATCCTCGGCGCCGACCAGCTTAGGAAAGTGCTTGCCCGCGAAGGTGTAGTAACGACGGTAGACCTTGCGGTACAGATCCTGACGTGCCACGGGCATGTTTTTGGGATCCGTGGTGCCCAGGTAGTAATGACATTTGTCGGTACAGGCGCCACATTTTACACAGGAATCAAGAAAAACCCTCAGAGACCGGTACTTCTTGGTCAGCTCGCCCATCTTGTCGATGGCGACCTGTTGCCAATCGTCCACCAGTTCTCCGGGAAAGCCCAAGGGCTTTTGAAACTGCGGTTTGGCTATGAAGGGTTTGCTATGGGTCATCACCCCTTCTTGGAGCTTGGGGACGACGGAATATTCTTTGATTTCCGGGGTCTCGAAATCGGCCATATGTACGTTCCTTAGAAAATCAGGTTAAAACAGTTACCGATTTACTGCCGCTCGGCAGCCTCTATCTTGGCCGCCCAAGAGGAGAGGTGACGCCGTTCTCTGGGGTTGTCTACCTGATTTCGTGTGGGGCTGAAGAATACGCCGGGGGCATGCAACAGCTTGCTGAACGGAAATATGATCATCAGCGTGGCAACCAGGGTAATGTGAACGAGCAATATTAGGTCGGTGGGCATGGGTTGCAGATCGAAAACCATCAGACCCAAGAAGAATGCCTTGACCGCGACGATATCGGTATGGGTCACGAAGGTCATCATGGCGCCGCTAAGGCCTATTAGAACCAGCAAGGCCAGCATGAGATGGTCGGAGGGGGCGGAGATGTAGCGCACCCGATCGACCAGAAAACGCCTGGCCCACAGTCCACCTAATCCCGCGAGCATGGCGAAGGCGGCATATTTGCCAAACGGTTGTACCAAGGAGACCCAGAACCATACCGGCTCGGTGAAATAGCGCAGATGGCGCATCAACACCAGCGCCAGCGCTGCATGAAACAGCCAGCCGAATAACCAGATCCATTTATTGGACTTGAATAGACTTTCGAAGACGGTGACTTCTTTAATCATCCGAACGACTACCCCGCTACGAGTGACCGGCGCCGGCGTGGTAGGAATTTTCAGCGGAGTGGGAGTGAATGCATAGAGGCTGATCTTGTAGAGTAGACCGCCCACGAGAAGGATGAAGGCGGTATAAAAAACAAGCGCATACGCTACCGTAAGAAACGACATGTTTCCGTGCTCTCCTGGTAATTTAGAAAAAGCAACAGCGGGGCGTCAGGCCCCTGGCTGTTACTGACTATACGTTATACGCAACCCGTAGGCTTGGGAAGACCGGCGTATTTACAGGCCTGTTTGGCGGGTCCATAGGGGAACAGTTCGTACAGATACTTGCTGTTGCCCTTGTCCCGGCCCAGTTTTTTACCGATTGCCTTGGTGAGTACGCGAACCGCCGGGGCGATCTGATACTCTTCGTAGTATTCACGCAGAAAGTTGATCACTTCCCAGTGATTATTGGACAACTCGGCGCCATCGGCTTTGGCCATGGCGTCGCCTAATTCGGGTATCCATTCGCTAAGGTTGGCCAGGTAGCCTTCTTCATCGGTTTCGTACGATTTGCCATTAACTTCGAGTGGCATAATTTAATCTCCTAAATTGACGCAGTTAAGTGATGCGTCGGTTAAACAATAATTTAAAGCCAGGATTGGAGGGTCTCGTGTTCGGCCACAAGATCAACAAAGCCGTCATAATCAACAATTTTGATTCCTTCAATAACCTGGCCTTCAGCCATTCCCCGGGCGGCAATATCAGGTCCCAATACATAGAACGAGAAGTTGCTCATCGCCTGGGCGACGTTATCCGCGGTCTTAGTCCCCTGCAAGGCCGCGTAGACGCCGTCTTCTATTAACAGAATAGAGCCACCCTTCTTGGCGGTGCGCAGACAGGAATCCAGTGCATTGCGTTCGAAGGGGGACTTATTTACTGTATGTAGCATACTCATTGTAGATCTCCCCTTTTAGAAACTAAGCACAACATCGTGCTGGTCCATGATCTCGCCAATTTGTTCCCGAGTCACCAGGCGGATAGAGTCCTTTTCGGCCCAATCGTCATCCTCATCCTCGTATTTCAGATCCAGTAGGTCATCCAGGGTCAGCCCCCGTTCTTCCAGTGAATCCTTATCGACATAGATCTTTGTTACTTCGTAATCACCCAGTGCGGAGTAGGTCGGTGAAAAGTTTTTCATGCCTATCCCCTGAGTTTTTTGTCCTTTAGCAAGCTGGTAAACACCATCATCCAAAAAGACTAGACTAACGTCCTGCTCAAAGGCGGCACCGATCAGTACTACCTCAAGAGATTCCAAGGCGTATATCGTGCCATAGGGCGCCTTTCTGTTGATGTAAAGAAACTTTTTTATCTGAGACATTGTGTGTGTGCGCCCTCCTTTAATCACCAAATACTACAAGACGGTCCGACTGGATGCCCGCCTCGATCAACTGCCCCAGCCCTGAGATGTGAAAGCCCGGGGCGATGTTGTCGGCGTCTTTGCCCTGACGCTTGGCCTCATCGGCATCCAGTAGGCCGCGACGTTGTGCCGCAGCGATACACACCACTAGATCCAGGCCGTATTTTTCGCCCAGTTCCGACCACAGCTTGGTAATATTGCGGTCGTCCTGCGGGGGAACTCCCAGCCGGGTCCCGTTGTTGACGCCATCGTGGTAGAAAAAGACCCGGAATATCTCGTGCCCCTTTTCCAGCGCAGCCTTAGCGAAGTGGTAGGCCGAATCAGAGGATTGGTGGGTGTAGGGTCCTTCGCTTACTAGAATTCCAAATTTCACTTTTTTACCTCGCTCCTGATACCAAATTAGAATCGGATGTGGGTTGAGGAATTGAGAGTCTTGCGTGCACCGCGCCAGTTATCGATGTGGAACTTGGTGAACGGCAGACCGGTCTTCTCAAAGAAGCGTGGCCAGCCGATGCGTGCGATCCAGTCATTGATACGCTCCCAGTCGCGGGCATCCTCTTTATAGCAGCGCAGAATCTGTTTCACGACCGCGGTTGCCTCGGGCCAACGCGGTGGATTGTTGGGAATGCCGGCGGCGACCAGTTTCTGAAAGGTGGGTTTGGAGCGGGCATTGGAGTGATTGCCACCGACCCAGATGGCGAGTTTGGAATGCTCGGCATCGTTGATCTGCATTGGTGGGCAAGGAGGATAGCAGGCCCCACAGCAGATGCACTTCTTTTCGTCTACCTCTAAGGAAGGTTTGCCGTTGACCATCGCCGGTCGAATCGCTGCGACTGGGCAGCGCGCGACTACCGAGGGACGTTCGCACACATTAGCCACCAAGTCATGATTGATCTTGGGTGGCTTGGTGTGTTGCACATTGATAGCGATGTCTCCCTGGCCGCCGCAGTTGATTTGACAGCAGGAGGTGGTCATATGCACGCGGTTGGGCATGTTCCAACCCTTAAATTCGTCGATGAGTTCATCCATCATCGCCTTGACCACACCCGAGGCGTCGGTGCCGGGGATGTCGCAGTGCAGCCAGCCCTGGGTATGGGAGATCATAGCCACCGAATTCTTGGTGCCGCCGACTACGAAGCCGGCCTCTTCCAGGGCGTTGATCAGGGGTTGGACCTTGGCCTCTTCGGCAACCATATACTCGATGTTGCTGCGAATCGTAAAGTGGATGTGGCCATCCGCATAGGTGTCGCCGATATCGCACAATTTGCGTAGTGTAAATAGGTCCAGAATGCGTTGAGTACCGGCCTTTACGGTCCAGATCTGGTCGCCGTCGTTAGCGACATGGCGCAGTACGCCGGGTTGGGGGTCGTCGTGATAGGCCCAATCTCCGAAATTCTTCCGCATCACGGGATGCATGTATTGGAAGCCGTCCGGACAACCGGATTCAATAGGTGGACGGTGTTGCTGGAGCATATAGATGTCCTCCTGCTGTGAGGATGTTGTTATATTTAACCTAGATCAATGGTTTGTAGTGATCTAGGTTAAAGTTGAGGTAATTTCCGCTTTGCCGATTAGGCAATGATTTGCTTAGCCCTCGGCCTTGCGTTGAAACCATTTTTCGGCTTCCTCGTCCCATTCGTCTATACGGACGTAAGAGCTACTGCGAGTATCGCTGACCATATTGGGATCAACATCAATGCTGATGCCTTCCAGGAAATTGACCAGGCCAATGCGCTCGATCATCTCGCCGCAGCGTTCGTGCTCAAGACCGTTTTCGGCCCAGAAGTCGATGGTTTCTTCAGCCAGCTCAAGCAGACCCTCGTAGTCCTCTTCGGATTCGAGTTTCATGAAGGGGATGATCACCGTTCCCATGAGATCGCCGATCTTCAGGGTTCGCTTGCCACCCATGAGTATGCTGACGCCTTTGTCGTCGCCAGGGGACAGGGCCTTGGGCATGACGTTCAGACAATGCATGCAACGCACACAGTTCTTGTTGTCTACCGCCAGGGTATCGTCATCGTTGAGCGACAGTGCCTGGGTCGGGCAACGAGTGATGACGTTATCGACGATATACTGACGTCCTTTGTTAGCGACATAGGTCTTGATCTCCTGCTGGTCGACCTTCATATCATCGCGCCAGGTGCCGATAACGGCGAAATCTGAACGCTCAATGGCATTCTGGCAGTCATTGGGGCAACCTGAGACCTTGAACTTGAACTTGTAAGGCAGGGCGGGGCGGTGGACGTCGTCGGTGAAATTATTCATCAGGCTACGATGGATCTTCATCTCATCGCAGTTGGACATCTCGCAACGTGCGGCGCCGATGCAGGACATACCGGTACGTACACAGGGGCCGGCGCCGCCCAGATCCCAGCCATATTCATTGACTTCATCGAAGAAGTTCTGGGTGTTCTCGGTGTCGGCGCCGATGAACATGATGTTGCCGGTTTGCCCATGAAAGGTGACCAGGCCGGAACCATATTTTTCCCAGCTGTCGCCGAGCTTGCGCAACATGTCCGTGGTGTAGAAATTTCCAGCGGGTGGTTGCACGCGTATGGTATGGAATTCTTTGGATTCAGGGAAGGCATGGCTAACCTCGGAGAAACGAGGAATAATGCCGCTGCCATAGCCAAACACTGAAACGGTGCCGCCTTTCCAATAACCCTTGCGGGTTTCATAGGAGTGTTCGAGCTGGCCCAGCAGGGAGTTGGCCACGCCATTGATTCTTTCGTCTGGATGTTGGTCTCTCAGGCGCTTGAAACCGGAAATAAAGCTGGGCCAAGGGCCGTTTTCCAGTTCGTCAAGCATTGGCGTTTCATGCCGATCTCTGGCCATGCATTGTCTCCTCGTCAATGAATATCAAAAAGTGGCTGCCGGTAGAGCTGCGTTGCCACCTCAAGTATTTGTTGCAGTTGTCTTAAGTTATTCGGATATATAGCCGAGCCGCAATGGACCCGAAAGTTAGTAGATAGAGTCTAGGGGGAGGGGATGAATTAAAGTATCCTACCTATGGGGTGGCCCCCAAGGCAAGCATTATCCCGAAGGGGGTATTTGGTCGTCAACAGATCTTTTCTCCACTTAGTAATGCTTGAACGATATCATATGTGATACAATAAATCTATTAAAATCAGTTAAATACATGGATATTTAACAAGCTTCCGGGAACGGTTGACGGCGACGGGATGGGAAATTCATTGGTTAGGGGGATAGGGTGGTGATTTGTTAACCCTTGCTATCGGGATACTCAAACACCAGGTGCCCTGTATTAAAATATAAACAAATCCCGTCACCTCAGCGGTAGATGCGCGAGCATCGTGCATGGCTGATGACAAGATATCATTTGTATTCCCGGGTCGCTGACACACTTTGATACCTTTTCTTGAGATCTGGTTAAATAATCGCGGTGTATTTGTCGAAGCTGAGGCCAAGGTCTGCGGCACTTGCTGTCCCGCGCCCAGCATATAGTGCCTGGTCAGGAATCCAGAGCCGGTACTGTTTTAGGAGATTGAGAGTATGCTCTGGTTGAGTGAACTACTGATGCAGCATCATGAACTGGAGACCTTTGAGCAATTGAAGGTCGTGGTAAAAGAGCGTGGTCAGCAAGGTGAGCGGTTTTTCCGCATGGACGTGAGGCCGCCCTTCAATGATACCCCTGAGGATTGGGAAGGGCGGCTGGAAGCGGCGTTTACCGCCCATTGAGGGGAGCTAGGAGCCTGTCCGAGAATAGAGAACCTACTGCGGAAAAGCCATTTTGGCCAGATTTCTCGATTAAATTCGTTAAATATACCCAATATTCGCCTTATTTAATCGAAAAAACCGGCCTAAAATGGTTTTCCCTCGCTACGATCCCTATTCTCGGGCAGGCTCTTAGTGGTCGACTCGCCACACATGAGAGATTAGTTTCGCAAAGTGAAAAGATAAGATGTATTGGCAACAAGATAATGATGCATCACAACCTTACACGGTCCCGGATGAGATCATCGATTTGTCCTTCAAGGTCGCGTGCCAGGGCTTACCGTTGGATCATGCCTTTGTGCTTTCCACGGCGCTTTTGGGTGCCCTGCCCTGGTTGAGAGAAGAGAAGCGTTCGGGTATTCATTTGATTCACGGCGCTGAATCGGGTAACGGTTGGATTCGGCCCGAAGGTCGGCAAGCGGTGATGTATCTATCTCGGCGCACGCGCATGACCCTTCGTCTACCCAAAGAACGTATCGAAGAGGCGAAATGCCTTATGGGCAGGACCCTGGATGTTGGGGGGAATGCGTTGACATTGGGCAGTGTCAGTGTTCGTGCGCTCAGTAATCTGACCACTCTCTTTGCGCGCTATATCATCGTCGAGCAGGGGCAAGATGAGAGCGTATTCCTCGATCAAGCCGCTTCGAACCTGAAGGATATGGGGATACGGGTTAAAAAAATGTTGTGTGGGCGTAGCCATCGCTTTAGTTTTCCGGACGGTGATATCACGGTGCGCAGCCTTATGATTGACGGTTTGGAAGTGGCGCAGTCGGTCGCCTTGCAGCAGCAAGGCCTGGGTCTCGGCCGGAAGATCGGCTGTGGTCTGTTCCTGCCTCACAGGGGTATAGAGGCGGTAAAGAAAACCCTAGATTAGTCTCCAGCGACTCATGGTCGGTGGCAAGAGAACATGTATTTGAAACTATTTTATTTAGCATAGGAGTGAGAAATGGCTTTAGATGTTGATGGAAAAACCATTGAAACAACCCCCATGGGTTTTCTGGCGGATATCGGGGACTGGAACGAGAGGATTGCCGAGGTGATCGCAGAATCCGAGGAGATTAATCTTACCGAGAGGCATTGGGATGTAGTCAAGTATCTGCGGGACGAATACATCAATAACGCCGGGAACCAGCCCAATACGCGCTCCATGGTCAAGGCCATGGCTAAAAAATGGAATGACCGAAAGGTCAAAGCCAAGACGCTTTACGATCTGTTTCCAGGTGATCCAAGCAAGCAGGGTGGGCGGATAGGGGGATTGCCCGAGAGCCGACGCAAAGGGGGATATTGATCTCTTTGCTATCTAATGAGGAATAGAGACGGACTTTGATTTTCTGAGCTAGTATTTTCTTGAAACTTATTTTAAAACCCCGTAGGTGTGGAGATTGAAGTAATGAGTGACAAACAGGAAATGATTAAGAAACTTCTGGAAATGCAGAAGAAGTTTATCGAACATGAGCACAAAGATGGTGTCTCGATGGAGGAATATTTCACCCCCTCAGATGATAGCCCCCTAAAGGGTTATCGCCAGGAGTATAGGGATCTTGCGATGAAGCTCGTAGATACCGCGCATGAAGACAGGGGCTCTCATCGTTAAATTGCAAGCCTACAGTTTTTCAGATCAATAATTGCACCAAACATTTGGTGCGCACAGCACACCCTACCTCGGTCTGAATAGGGCGCGCTGTGCGCATCATCTGCAATTTGTTTTCTGACGTATCGATATGTAAGGGCCGTGGTTGATTGTAGAGGTCAGCAAGCGTTAGGAATGCGAATTATATAGCTTACCTAACGGGCGCCGCATGATCGTTCGTATTCAAGGCGCGGCAACAGGCGCATAGTCTCGCTATGTCACTGTTGGCGTAACGCCGAAGACGGACGATAAGGCAAGTCAGATAGGGAAGTGTGTAGGTGGCATTCCTTAACACCCATCACGCTATATGTCCGCCCACATGCGTACAAGATTGACGTAGGCCGCATTGATGTGCGCAGTCTCGTCGGCATCAGGGGCGCGGCGCAGTAGTTTTTCCCGTGCCAAACTGAGTTCGTACAATATCTCCCGCCTAGCAGGATCTCTCACCATGCTTTGTAACCAGGTCACTGCTACCAGGCGTTCCCCCTCGGTTACTTCATCGACATGATGACGGCTGGAGGAGGGGTACATCACCGCATCTCCCGCTGCATATTTGACCTGTTGTTCTCCGAATGAGGTGCGTATAACCAGTTCTCCTCCCCGATAGTCCTCAGGGGCATTGAGAAAAACAGTAATCGAAATGTCCGAGCGATAGCGGTCGTCCGTTCCCATGACTGGGTCGTCTACATGGTCTCCATAGAACATGCCGGGTGTGTAGCGGGCATAGTAGGGCACCGCGATGCGATGGGGCAGGGCGGCATATTTATACACGGGATGACGCACCAGGTTTCCCATGACGATATTGTTCAGTTCATTGACCTGGGTTTGGTCCATGGCCAGTTCTTCATTGTTTTTGATGCGTTTCGCCGCCATACCAGCGGATAGCTTGCCATCGACGAAGCGGGCTTTTGACTGACATTCCGCACCCATTTTAACGACAGATCGGTATTTATTCATGAACGATAGCAGCACGTTGTGACATTTTCTCATTCTCGGACAAGAGCGCAAGTGGGATTATAAAAAAGTTCGGGACACATCGGTCAAAATGTGTCATGCTTCGCCTAAACGGGCTGATTCATTAAACCTCTCGCTGATTTATTTTTCAATCAGCCGGAGAACGAGCATGGCAGAACCCTTTGGATCGAGCCCCCACAACAATGGCCAGGCCATCGCTACGGCACAGGTCAATCATTTGCCGATTATCGCCCATTACGCACGGCGTCTGGGGCTGGTGGAGATCGTGAACCGGCTGGTGCCGGTAGAGATGGAAGTCGAGCCCGGCGTCATTGTGTTGGGTATGGTGCTCGATACACTGTCTGGGCGCTCGCCGCTGTACCACCTAGAGAGCGCCTTCGAGTCCTGTGATCGGACGCTACTGTTTGGCCAAGAGATTCCAGCGAGCTATTTCAGTGACGACAACGTCGGGCGGATGTTAGACCATTTATTTGATGCCGGCACCCAGAAGATCTTCTCAGCGCTATCAGTCTCGGGCTTGCAGCGCTTTGAGCTCTCGACCCGGCATGTCCACTTTGATACCACCTCGGTGAATCTGTACGGAGAATACTTGGAAACCAGCGGGGATAAGGTCCCGTTCGAGATCACCCAGGGTCACAGCAAAGACCAGCGTCCGGATCTCAAACAGTTTGTATTGTCCCTATTGTGCGTCGATGGGGATGTACCGATTGTGGGCAAACTGGAGGATGGCAACAGCTCGGACAAGAAGATCAACCACCAGGTGCTGAGCGAGGTTTCGCGGCACATGAAGGCCCACGGGGTAGAGGATAAGGCCTTCATCTACATTGCGGACGCGGCGATGGTCACGCAGGAAAACCTGGAACAGGCAGGACCCTTCATCACCCGCCTGCCCGCGACCTACAACGAATGCGAACGCGCCATACTCAGTGCCATCGATGCTGATCAGTGGGAGGAGGTTGGGCGCATTGCCCTGACGGCGCCGACGCCTAACCGTCCAGGGGCCACGTATCGGGTACATGAGCAGACAGTCACCCTTTATGACCAGCAATATCGCGCGGTGGTCGTTCATTCCAGTGCCCATGACCGGCGACGTCAGAAACGCTTGGAGCGCGAACTCGAAGCCTCATTGAAAGCGATCAAGGCCATGGAAAAAGCCCACCTGAAGAAACAATTTTTCTGTCGGGCCGATGCCGAAGCGGCGGCCGTTGAGGCCATGGCACAGGAGACGGCCTATCACCAACACAAGCTCAGTAATGCATCGACCGTTCGAATTGCCCCAGCTACAGCCCACTTTTTTGCATGCCGCCTCTGTTTTTTTTCCGGCATTCTTCCCTACGCAACCGAAGTGGGTTGTCCAGCACGTGGACGTTGGTTGCGGGGAAGCCTTGATCTGAAATTCTGCTAGGGCATTCTCTACAATCCAAAGGCTCAGCAACAAAACCACACCAATTCGCAGGCGTTTTATATTCATGATTACCCTCTTTTTACTTCAATAAATATGAGTTGTTGAAGCGGCAAGGTGCTCCATCGCGCCTAATAGCAGTCCCTGTAGATGTATACGATCATTTACGGCGAATGGATTGGTAAGAATAATGGGAATTAGGGGCAGGTCTTGATTCGCAAAATCTAGGGGGGCAAGTCAAGTCTTGATCTGTGCCTTTTGGATTAGAATGGTCGTGCTGGAAGGAAGTACAGTGTGTTATGCGTAAAGGATGGTGATTGTCATGGGATTCTTGACAAAATAGCCGCCGAACAAGACCTGATTCCTATCTATTATACCCATGACGAATGAGTTTTCCGGTTACTTAGCACACCGCCTTTGCCGTATAGCGGCGTTGAAACGCGAAAGCCATAGGAATGGGCATATTTAACGAATTTAATCGGGAAATCTGGCTAATATGGCTTTTCCGCAGTAGATTCTCTATTCTCGGACAGCCTCTTAGCCGCACTCCCATGGTATCTCACAGGACATCAAGGACTACAGCTGTCGATATCATCCGTTAGTGTCTTACAGGCTGCAGGATCAGCTGTGCTGTCGCATAGTAGCTGGTAATAATTACACATACTATGATTGGCGCTGATGATGCCGATATCGCTCGGACCTTCTATCGGGCTGCCGAATGTGATTTCGTTCTCAGTGCTGACGTGAGTATAAGAGAGTCTTTGGAGATCGCTGCCCTCGACGGGTATCCACACTGTTTCGGGAGGTAGTGCCGGTACGGGGTCGTTGGTGTTCACGGTTCGCCAACTGTGGGTTACGAGTTCACCATAACGTTGCTGAAAATCCGGATCACCAACCCGCGGACCACCAAAGTTGTACATTGCGGGCTCCATAGTCGTTCGTTCGCGAAGCTCTGGTGCGGCAAGGACTGCAAGTGCGCCCCCCAAGCTATGTCCAGTAATATAAAGTCTTGAATAGGATCCGGAAACGAGGAGATTTTTTATCGTTTCCACAATAGGCTCCCGGATGGTTCGATATATTTCGGTAAATCCTTGGTGCGTTTGCCCACCATCGGCCACGAATATGTAGTCTACTTGTTTAAACCTAATATTGTTGATCCACTCGGAAATCGTTTGTGTTCCGCGAAAAGCAACATAAATTCTGTCCTGCGCAGTCGCGACAAATGCTATCGGAATCTCCTCACCGCTACTAAGCGATTCTCCAGTAAAGCGCTCAGTCGTGAAAAACTGTTCTTGCAAGACGTAGGAAGCGGGTAGGCTGAATGTCCGATTATTAGTATAGTCGTCGAGTTGTTGATAAGTCTGTAGACTAAGATGGGCCAGTTCCACGGCTAAGTTGATCTCGAATGACTCCGTATCCGGGGACGTGGCCGAGTCGTCACCATCAGCACCGCCACCCCCAGCACCACCACCCCCAGCACCACAGCCCAGTAGTAGTAAGGTCAGCGTCATTAGTAAGTGATGTAAGTAGGACTTAGTCATTATCTGATGATTATTTGTCTGCGTTAGGGAAGAACAACTGCTGTCCAACTAGCTTGTAGTTTGCTATGGCGTTCTGTCCTTGGTCGCTGAGTATCCAGTTGATGAAGGTCTGGCCTGCTTTGGCATGCGTCTTCGGGTGTCTATGCGGATTGATCAGCGTAA
>JAAEPA010000220.1 GCA_024222475.1 Gammaproteobacteria bacterium
ATGATCTGGGATAGATCGGTCAGTGTAGAACCGCGGGTGTGCTGTTTATGCGAGAGAATGGGGTCCAGAGAATGGGCAACATTAGTACTATAGTTTATCTATGGCCAGACCACTTAGATTGGAATATGCAGGCGCTTTGTATCACGTGACCTCGCGGGGGAACCGGCGCGAAGACATCTACCGGGATGATGAGGACCGGGAAGAGTGGTTAGCGGTATTGTCGCAGGTTTGTGAGTGTTTCAACTGGGTGGTGCATGCCTCATGTCTGGTGTCAAATGACGAATCACTACCACCTATTGGTGGAGACGATTGACGGTAATCTGTCCCGCGGGATGCGGCAGTTAAACGGTGTTTACACGCAACGGTTCAATCGTCGCCATGGTGAGGTCGGTCACTTGTTTCAGGGGCGCTATAAAGCGATCCTCGTACAGAAAGACAGCTACCTCCTGGAACTGACGCGCTATGTGGTATTGAATCCGCTGCGAGCAGGGATGGTAGCGAAACTTGAAGCGTGG
>JAAEPA010000221.1 GCA_024222475.1 Gammaproteobacteria bacterium
CCCTCGCCGATGAGGCCCCACCTGAAAAGATTGCCCGAGCAGCCCATGCATTGGGCTGCAGGGCGGTGGCCTATACCTATAATGATCCGGTCATCTTCATGGAATATGCTATCGATGTCGCCAAGGCCTGTAGCGAGTACGATGTCAAGTCCGTAGCCGTAACCGCAGGTTACATGTGCGATGAGCCGCGTCGGGAATTCTATCGATACATGGACGCGGCCAATGTGGATCTCAAGGCATTTACCGAACGCTTTTACTGGAAGATCGCCGGCGGGCATTTACAGCCCGTGCTTGATACCCTGATGTATCTGAAGCACGAGACCGATGTCTGGATTGAGCTCACCACCCTACTGATCCCGGGTGAGAACGACTCCGCTGCGGAAATCGACGAGATGACCCGCTGGGTGGTCGAAAATCTGGGTCCGGGCGTGCCGATGCATTTCACCGCCTTCCATCCGGACTGGAAGATGCTGGACAAACCGCCCACCCCGGCGGCGACCCTCACACGGGCGCGACAGATCGCCATGGGAAACGGAGTACGTTATGCCTATACCGGCAATGTGCATGACGAGCAGGGAGAGAGCACTTATTGTCATCACTGCGGTACCAAGCTGATTGGGCGTGATTGGTACGTCATCACCGCTTGGAATCTGTCGGCTGAAGGACATTGTAATCGCTGTGGTACACCATGCGCAGGTGCGTTCGAGGCCCAACATGGTACTTGGGGAGCTAAGCGACAACCGGTGCGTCTAAGGAATGCTACCTAAATAACATCCCTATCTGACTTGCCTTATCGCTCGTATTCGGCGTTACGACAACAGTTACATAGGGAGGCTATGCGCCTGTTGTCGCGCCTTGAATACAAACGATCATGCGGCGCCAATTAAGGATGTTATTTAATTCGCATTCCTAAGGGATTTTGTTGCCTGAGAAGCGGCTTTAAAATTTCTCAGATGAGTGCGAGACTAGGAGGCTGTCCGAAAATAGCGTAAAGCGTCAAGCAGCCATCTCCATACTGAGCGATATTTGGTGGTTCTCATGCGAGGATTTAAAAACCGCCTAACATATAGGAATTATTCGCGTTGATCTTTACTTTTTTACGCCATTTTCGCCATTTTCCTCCTATATTGCGTGATTTTTGAC
>JAAEPA010000222.1 GCA_024222475.1 Gammaproteobacteria bacterium
CGATGACGGGACGGGTATCGGGCCGCACGCCGCGCCACAGCAGAAAGGATTCAGCCGCCTGTTCCACCAGCATGCCGATCCCATCCAGGGATTTTGCCGCCTCGTGTTGTTTGCTCCATTGCACGAAAGGAGTAGCTTGCCTGGCATAAAACATGTCGTAACAACATCCACCAGGTCGCAGTACGGTTTCTGGAATGGGCGGCATCTGTCCCTTGATGCCGGCGGAGGTGCCATTGATGATGAGATCGAATCGCTGGTTTTGCAGGTCAGCAAAGCCGCAGGCCTCGATATCGCTCAGATCGGCGAAATCCTGTTGCAGATGAATAGCCCGAGATACGGTTCGATTGGCGATCATTAAACGAGCGGGTCCAGCTTCAATCAAGGGCTCCAGCACTCCCCTGACCGCACCTCCCGCGCCTAGGACTAGGACATCTCGTGCCGTAATGACGACATCGTTGTTCCGGGTCAGGTCCGTCAGCAGACCTAAGCCGTCGGTGTTATCACCCTTGGTGGTTCCGTCTGCCAGGAATGAAATCGTATTGACGGCACCCGCTAGCTCAGCACGTTGGCTGCATACATCGACGAAATTTCTGGCATCCAGCTTGAACGGCAAGGTGACATTCAGTCCCTTGCCCCCGGTTGCCCGGAAATTTCCCACACTTTGTACGAAGCCATCCGTCGGGGCGAGGATCGCTCGGTAGCTTAGATCCTGTCCCGTTTGCTGGGCAAATAGGGTGTGTATGCGCGGAGATTGGCTGTGGGCAACAGGGTTGCCGATTACGGCGTAGCGGTCCATGGGTGAGTATCTGAGATAAGGAATGCTACCTACACACTTTCCTATCTGACTTGCCTTATCGTCCGTATTCGGCGTTGCGACAACAGTTACATAGCGAGGCTATGCGCCTGTTATCGCGCCTTGAATATGAACGATCATGCGGCGCCAGTTAGGGAAGTTATTTAATTCGCATTCCTAAGGTTAAACAATCGAGGGCTGGACTATTTTTCTTGCAGCCATTTTGCTGCTTGTTTGGCATAGTAGCTGAGTATGCCGTCTGCACCGGCGCGTTTGATCGAGGTCAATGCCTCTAATACACAGTTTCGTTCTTCCAGCCACCCCTGGTGCGCGGCGGCCTTTAGCATGGCGTATTCGCCGCTGACCTGGTAGACAAAGGTCGGGACTTTAAACGTGTCTTTAACTCGGCGCACGATGTCGAGATAAGGCAGGCCAGGTTTGACCATCACTATGTCTGCGCCCTCTTGTAGGTCCAGGGCCACCTCATTGAGTGCTTCGTCGGTATTGGCGGGATCCATCTGATAGCTGTACTTATTCCCCCCCCCCAGGCTGGCGGCGGAACCGACCGCATCACGAAATGGTCCGTAAAAGCTGGAGGCGTATTTTGCGGAATAGGCCAGGATCCGCGTATTCTGGTAACCGGATGCCTCTAGGGCTTCACGTATTGCACCGATGCGCCCATCCATCATGTCCGAGGGGGCGACGATGTCGGCGCCGGCATCGGCGTGGGACAGGGCCTGTTTGACCAGCACTTCGACTGTAGGGTCATTGACGACATAGCCCGAATCGTCGATCAGGCCGTCCTGTCCATGACTGGTGAAGGGATCTAAGGCCACGTCGGTGATTACGCCAAGTTGCGGGCAATGTCGCTTCAAGCCACGCACCGCTTGTTGTGCAAGTCCTTTTGGGTTGTAGGACTCACGGGCATCTTCAGACTTTTTCTCTGCGGAGATCACCGGAAATAAGGCGATAGCCGGGATACCGAGTTCCAGCAACTCTTGGGATTGCTCATATAATAGGTCTAGGCTGAGTCGTTCTATGCCCGGCATGGAGGGTACGGGTTGCCGCAGTCTCTGGCCTTCGATGATGAATACAGGGTAAATCAGATCATCCGCGGACAGGGTGTGCTCGCGCATGAGCCGCCGTGAAAAGTCGTCCCGGCGCATACGTCGGGGGCGAGTGTGGGGGAAATGCCCCTGGAAATCCTTCATTTGAGTCCGTCAATTCAAGATTAGAGGTATTAGTGTAGGCAAACTGAGATCAATAAGCTCTATTTGCATCTCGGACAGCCTCCTAGGTACAAAGCATACTGGATATTCAATTCTTATACGAGATACGTTGTGGAGGTCTAAATGAGAAGTATTGCTCTGATTGGTTTTCTTATCATGTTCAGCCCGTTTGTTAAGGCTCAAGATGCGGTGTTCCAAGCTTCGATTCAAGCGCCTTTGGATAAAGTTTACAGTTCTGTAAATAGTGCTTTGGAGGAAAATCGCTTTTTCGTGGTGTTTGAGGCCAATATGGGGCGCAACATGGCGAGATTTGCCGAGCGTTGGGGCGAGGACTATAACCGCAACGCCTTGGAAGGCATCCGCAGCATGGTGGTTTGCAATATCTGGTATACCAATCAGATCGGCAATACAGACCCATCGATGCTGTCACTGTGCCCACTGACCGTGACCCTGATCCATAAGGTTGGAACGACAACGGTGTTGTTTGCCCGTCCGACAGCGATTGCCAAAGGAAGTGACTCGGAATCGGTATTCCGAGAGCTCGAACAGGAGTTGATTGCTGCGATCAGGCAGGGGCTGAGATGAGCTGTGTTCATGAATCTAGATGAAGAAATATGCCGCAAACGCATCCAACTTGGTTTTTTTGCCGTATTAACTGTTGTGACCATTGGGGGTCACTACTTAAAATCCAGAGTTAGGAGAAAGTTTAATGAATAAGAAAACGATCATGAAACCTCTTGCGGCAGCCCTTGGTGCAGCTATGGCGGCTTCGTTGCTGTCTATTCCAGCAGCTAATGCCGATGAGAACCCCTTTGGCCTGACCAAGTTGTCCAGTGGTTACATGGTCGTTGCCGGGAAAGAGGGCAAGTGTGGAGAAGGTAAATGCGGCGGCGAGAAGAAGACCGAAGGCAAGTGCGGCGGCGATAAGAAGGGTGAAGGCAAGTGTGGTGGTGACAAGAAGGGTGAAGGCAAGTGTGGTGGCGACAAGAAGAAAGAAGGCAAGTGTGGTGGCGACAAGAAGAAAGAAGGTAAATGCGGTGAAGGTAAATGCGGGGGTAAGAAGTAAACCACCCAGTTCGATCGGTGCCCCCAACAGTGTGTTTGGGGCGCTGGTTTTTCAGTGCTTAGTTTTTGAGTATCCTACACCCAATCGCGTGGTCGCAAAAATTGCTGATAGAGGCGTTCCTCTTGACTGCCGGCTCGTGGTGTCCAGTCGTATTCCCATCTGACCATTGGGGGTAGGGACATGAGTATCGACTCGGTGCGCCCGCCGGATTGAAGGCCGAATAATGTACCGCGGTCATAGATGAGATTGAACTCTACGTACCGGCCTCTTCGATAAAGTTGGAACTGCCTTTCCCTTTCGCCGTATGATATTTGTTTTCGGCGTTGAACGATAGGTCGATAGGCTGCTAGATAGTGATCGCCGACGCTGCGGATAAATTCGAAGCAACGCTCGAAACCCCATTCATTCAGGTCGTCAAAAAACAGTCCGCCAATGCCACGTGGTTCCTGGCGATGTTTCAGATAGAAATATTCATCACACCATTTTTTATAGCGTGCATAGACCTCTTCCCCGAACGGTTTACAGGCGAGTTTGGCCGTCTCATGCCAGTGAATCGCATCTTGTTCAAAACCATAATATGGCGTGAGGTCAAACCCTCCGCCGAACCACCAGATCGTCTGTGCCCCCGGCTTATAGGCTGTGAAGTAGCGTACATTGGCGTGTGAGGTGGGAGCGTAGGGGTTTTTCGGATGGATAACCAGGGAGACACCCATCGCTTCGAATTGACGACCGGCCAATTCGGGTCGGTTTACCGTAGCGGATGCGGGTAATTCAGCACCTTGTACTCGCGAGAAATTGATCCCTGCCTGCTCAAAGACTGCACCGTTGCGCATTACCCGTGTTCGCCCACCACCGCCTTGTGGTCGTTGCCAGGCATCTTCATGAAATTGGCCGATGCCGTCTTCTTCCTCTAGTGCGGCGCAAATCGCTTCTTGCAGGCCGAGTAGATACTGACTGATGTCTTCGGTGGCAGAGTTATCCATGTTCCTTAAGCTGGGTTATAGCCATGACGGATGATTTTATCCGAAATGGCATCTCGTATTTCAGTCGGAGTGCGGGATTGGCCCAAAGGGGTGTCAAGGATGAGATCGATATTGGTACCAAATACTGATTTCACTCGATCAACGCTGTGACAAGGTGCTTGCCCCGCAAGATTGGCGCTGGTGGAAACGATAGCAGTGCCTGCTTGCTGACACAATTCGCTGGCGGTGGGGTGGGCTGTGACCCTAATGGCTAGGGTCCGGTATTGACCACAGATCAATCTCGGGGTTTCCCTGCAGGCAGGGACCAACCAGGTGATGGGCCCCGGCCAACTGCGCAATAATTTTTCACGTATCTCTGTGCTCAAGGGGGCGATAAATGGCTCAAACTGATTAAACTCAGCAGCAATCAAGACGAGCCCTTTCTCTTTCGAACGCTGCTTTAGAGTCAATACTCGTCTTACCGCAATGTTGTCCTTGGGATTGCATCCCAGACCGAATACGGCTTCTGTGGGATAAGCGACCACACCGCCTTGGCGTATGATCCTGGCGGCCTTGGCGATTGCATTAGAATTCACCGTGAGCAGTGGTATTTTGTTCTGGGTCTTGCGATTAATTGCTCGTACGGCGTTTCTTTTTCGGTGCTGCTCGGCGGCGGGGCTTACGGTTTGGCGCTTTTGCGAGCAGTTGCTCGCACTCTTCAAGGGTCAGCGCTGCGGGGTCTGAGTCCTTGGGAATCCGGGCATTCTTCTTTCCATCGGTGATGTAGGGGCCGTATCGGCCGTTCAAGACCTGGATGTTATTTTCGGTAAATTGCTGTATGACCCGATTGGCATCGGCGGTCTGCTTTTCCTTGATCAGCTCAAGGGCCTGGTCCAGGGTGATGGTATGGGGATCTTCGTTCTTGATCGATACGTATTGTTTTCCGTATTTAACATAGGGACCGAAGCGTCCGATATTGGCCTCTACCGGCTGGTCGTCATCGGTTTTTCCCAGCTTGCGAGGCAATTTGAACAGGACCAGGGCCTCTTCCAGGGTGATGGAATCCATGTTTTGCCCTTGCCGCAAACCGGCGAAACGCGGTTTGTCTTCATCGTCACGGGTGCCGATCTGTACGAAGGGGCCGTACCGACCCATGCGGACAGTCATCGGTTTTCCGCTGCTGGGATCCATACCAAGCTCCCTTGCTTGGACGGCCTCATCTCTACTCACACTGGCATCTTTTTCTTCTATCAAGGTCTTGAAGGGGCGCCAGAATTCTCGCATGATCGGCAACCAGTCCTTTTCACCTCTCGAAATATCATCCAACTCGTCCTCGAAATGGGCCGTGAAATCATAGTCAACGTAGCGGGTGAAATGCTCGGTCAAGAAGTTATTGACCACCCGGCCAATGTCGGTGGGATGGAAGCGTCGGCTTTCAAGCACGGCATAATCGCGATCCTGGAGGGTCGATATGATCGAGGCATAAGTAGAGGGGCGGCCTATACCGTACTCTTCCAGCGTCTTGACAAGCGTTGCTTCGGTGTATCGGGGTGGGGGCTCGGTAAAGTGTTGTTCAGTACGAATGTCGAGTAGCTGGATGTGTTCACCCTCAACTAAGGGCGGCAGTCTTTTTTCATCGCTATCCAGTTTTTTCTCGTCGCTGCCTTCCTGATAGACAACCATGAAGCCAGCCTCTCTCACCGTGGAGCCGGTGGCCCGAAAGCTATGGGGATCTCCGCAGGCCAGATCCACAGCTACCGTATCCAGGGTGGCATGAATCATCTGGCAGGCGATCGAACGCTTCCAGATCAGGTCGTAAAGCTTGCGCTGTTCAGTGCTTAGGTATTTAGCAACTTGCTCAGGAAGCTGGTGTGCGGAGGTCGGGCGGATCGCCTCATGGGCTTCTTGGGCGTTTTTAGCCTTGGTCTTGAATCGGCGCGCTTGAGCAGGCAATTTGCTGGGTCCATACCGTTTGGTGATTAAGGCGCGGATGTCGTTTACGGCCTCACCGGCCAGCGCAACGGAGTCGGTACGCATATAGGTGATCAGGCCCACGGGACCGGCACCCAGATCGATTCCCTCGTAGAGTTGTTGGGCGATGCGCATGGTGCGACGGGTAGAAAACCTGAGTTTCCGAACTGCTTCTTGTTGCAAGGTCGAGGTGGTGAAGGGGGCCGCCGGGTTTCTGCGCCGCTGTTTTTTCTCTATCTTCGAGACCAGCAGTTTGCCGGAGCCGTCTTCAAGGAGAGCCTTTTTGGCCGCCGTGGCATCGACCTGGGTGGTGATATCAAATTGTTCGAGCTTGCGGCCTCGATAGATGTTTAACTTGGCGGAAAAGGGTTGGTTGTCCTTGTTGGCATCGGCCTCAATTGTCCAGTACTCCTGAGATTTGAATTCCTGGATCTCCATCTCGCGTTCGACGAGCATTCTTAGTGCAGGGCTTTGTACTCTGCCGGCCGACAATCCTCGCTTGATCTTTTTCCACAAAAGTGGCGACAGGTTGAAGCCGACCAAGTAGTCTAAGGCGCGGCGCGCCTGCTGGGCGTTGACCAGGTCGATGGATAGTTCACGGGGATTAGCAACCGCATCCTTGACGGCGCGTTGGGTGATTTCATGGAATACCACCCGATACACCGGCCGTTTACCGACTTTTTTCCGCTGCTTAAGTAGCTCATACAGATGCCATGAGATGGCTTCGCCTTCGCGGTCAGGGTCAGTTGCCAGATACAATGCGTCGGCCTTAAGCAGGGCTTTGCCAATGGCCGCGACATGCTTTTCATTCCTATCGATGACCTCGTATTTCATTTTGAAGTCATTTTCTGGATCTACGGCGCCTTCCTTAGGCACCAAGTCTCTTACATGACCATATGAGGCAAGTATATCGAAATCTTTACCTAAATATTTCTTCAGGGTTTTGCCCTTGGCAGGCGATTCCACTATTAACAGGTTTTTACTCATAATGCTTTGAGAACATTCAACGGCTTCTAGAAATAATGCAACTAAGGAATACTGCCTACACACTTCCCTATCTGACTTGCCTTATCGTCCGTATTCGGCGTTGCGACAATAGTTACATAGCGAGGCTATGCGTCTGTTATCGCGCGCCTTGAATACGAACGATCATGCGGCGCCAATTAGGGAAATCATTTAATTTGCATTCCTATTCTGTGGTCTATGTTGGGTCAGGCGAGGGATTGAACCATATTGTGGGTTTGCAAATCAATGTAAATAGCTAGAGGTGGTCTCGAATACCATGTCTTCCAACCAGAGATAAGCGGCCTCTTCGCCAGGCAGATTGAACAATACCATGAGGACGATCCACCTTAATTGTTCTAGATCGATACTATCAGTATCGAGTGCCATGATCCGTTCGATAATCAGTTCTCTACTGGTGGCTGTCAATACCCCCATCTGTTCAAGAAATTGTAAAAAACCACGGCTGTCGATATCAATCTTTTCAATTTCGCTGTCATGATAAAGGCGAATGGATTCGGGAGTGGAAAGCTCAAGTTGGGGTCTTTCGTGATAAGAAGCTAAGCCCTCTAGCCAGTCGAATGCTTTTTCAATCTCGATATTAGGAAAGCCTGCGTCAACCAGCATGGACTGTAATTGATCACGGTCTGAGTTGGTATCGCCATCACCCTCCATATAGCTTTCAAATAGGTACATGAGTACGTCAATCACGGATTCTTTCATTAATATCTACCATGGTAAGGCGGGTATAAAGGCCCCCTGAACTGCATTTGGCATGACCTTTGAGTTCTAATATTAACAGCATTGAGGAGACTTCTTCCACGGTTAGGCCGCTGCGCTCGATCAGAATATCTATGGACGTGGGTTCATACCCCACGCAATTCAACAATCTGGTGTATTCTATGTCAAGATCCTGTGCTTCATTTTTCTCCAAGGTGTCAGGGGGTGGGATAGCGGCGGGTTTCAAGTCGATGATGCTTGACAATTCTTCAAGGATATCTGCCCCGACTTCCACCAGTTTGGCCCCCTCCTTAATGAGTTTATTGCATCCTCGGGCCATGGGGTTGTGAATCGAGCCGGGAATGGCGAAGATCTCTCGGCCTTGCTCCATGGCGTATCTTGCTGTGATCAAGGAACCACTGCGTCGTGTCGCTTCCACGATCAGTGTGCCCAAGGAAAGACCACTGATAATGCGGTTTCTGCGCGGGAAATGTTCGGCTCGGGGTGCAGTACCGATGGGGAATTCGGAAACGATAGCACCTTGTTCAACGATGCGATGGGCGAGCTTACGGTGGCGGGCGGGGTAAATCCGATCTAATCCGGTTCCCGCAACGGCGATGCTGATACCGCCGGCGTCGAGTGCGCCTTGATGGCCGATGGCATCGATACCCAATGCCAATCCGCTAGTGACGATAAGACCGGTTGAGGCGATATATGCAGCAAATGTTCGGGCGGTCTCTTGCCCGATAGGGGTAGGGTTACGGCTGCCTACTATGGCCAGTTGAGGGTCAGCGAGGTGAGACGGGTTGCCGTTGACGTAGAGTACTGCTGGTGGGTGAGTAATTTCACGCAGACGTTGAGGGTAGGCCTGGTCATGTCGAGTGAGAATTGTGTGTCCTGGTTGTTCAGCCCACCGAAGATCGCGTTCGACGCCTTCATGAAGTGGGTTCAGGACGCCTTCCAGGCGAGCAGAAGATAGGCCGGCGGAGCGTAGTTCTTCTCGGGAAGCCGAAAGGACGGCTGCAGCTGAGCCGAAGGTCTGGACTAAGGTCCCGAAGGTGGCGGGACCTATACCAGGCACATGTGATAGTAAGAGCCAGTCAGATAGTTGATCCATAGGTCGAGAGCAGCAGGCCATGTCGGTGAGGGGGAGCCATGGGTAAATCTATGTCCTCAAGACAATGATACCACGCCACAATTTCTGGCATGCGAGCGTGCTTGGCTTTACGGCCTATGGATTTATAGATTACTGCTCAGAGAATAGTCGATTGGAGGCAATGCCAAGTTTGGGGAGTGCTGCGGCTAGGGGGTTGTCCGAGAATGGCGACCGTAGCGAGGGCAAGGCTGGCTTTGTCCGCAGTAGGTTGGCTCACTCTCGGACAGCCTCCTAGGGCTGGTGTACGGTGTTTCCGACCCGGATTGGCCGAGTGGCATCCATGATCAGACCGTAGCTGAGTTTCTCAAACACACGGAACAGCATCATGATTCCACTGCGCTCATCGGGAAGAGCTAACTTGTTTTTCGTATTGTCTATGGCAAACGGGTCATGCACCTGGCGTCCTGCTTCAGATATCGCTAGTACGTGTCCCTTCTCTATACCGTCTCGTGTGCCCAGATTGATAACAGCTACTTGATACTGCCCGATCTGGCTAATGGCATCGAATAGAGAGATGACGGTGCCATCTATCGAGTTTGCGGGGGGGTGGGGTTGAAAGCTGCGATCTTTATCCTTGTCATCGAAGGGTAGTAGACGGTCTCCCAACAAGGCTTCGCGATCCATGCGCATGAGCTGAACCGTGGCGGGGTTGCCGGACTTTAACACGGTGGCGCTACCAACCAGTAATGCCTCATATCCTAGCAGTTCTTTGGTGTTAGGGTCGTGCAGCGGTTTTCCCGGACGGTATATACTATAGCGGTTTCCTTCCGAAGCGGCGCCCAGTTTTCTTGCGTATACGATATCTTCCATTCCGTAGATCAGACGTTTGTCTTGCGAGCCGACGATATAAGGTGCCGTATCGAGTTCCTCTTTAGTCAAGATTCTGGGACGGACCATGAACTGATGAATGGCCTGTATCGGCAGCCCTTTATCTCTATTTTCCAACCCTTTTACGCGAATTTGTGGTGATATTCGTTGGGAATTTTGTGCGGTGATACGGGGGCCGCCTGAGAGTTGGATTTTGGGTTTTCCATCAACATAGACAAGGGTTAATACATCACCAGGATAGATCAGGTGTGGGTTCTTTACTTGCGGGTTTGCATGCCAGATTTCTGGCCAATACCAAGGTTCTTTAAGAAATTTTAGTGAAATATCCCACAGAGTATCCCCCTCTACGACTACGTGACGCTGTGGTGCCGTGGGTTGTAAAGTTACTGCGAGTGTTGCTGTGGGATCAGGAGTTGTTTCAGCTGTAGCTTGCTTGGGCTGTGCTGCAGGGGCCGCCGGTTGTTCAATCGGCTCAATGGCGGGTAGAGGCTCGTTGGGTTGCGCGATATTGGCGCATCCCGTTGTGAAAAGCGTTAAAATAAAGCCCGCTAGGGGTAGTGCGACAACAAATGGGCGTAGATTGCGTGCCAATATCGAACTCCCTTAGTATCCGACGAACAGGATCAGATTCTCAACTAAAACTGGTTTCTTAAAAAATTAGGTGTTTTTACCGAGCATGCTTAGAATTGCCATCGCGCCTGGATGAAGCTTGGGCATAAATCGCTTGAATTGGAACTAAATTTCCAGGATCGAATCCTTTAATATTAATCCAGCTCGTAAATTTTGCACAGATGCTAGGTTTAGCACGATGGCTATATTAAATATACTACACTTCCCAGACCCTAGATTGCGTAGAAAGGCGGAACCGGTCGCGCAGCTGGATGATCAGGTGCGACAAACGGTAGATGATATGTTTCAGACCATGTACGATGCTCCTGGTATCGGCTTGGCCGCTAATCA